>CAYHYQ010000076.1:0-3532 GCA_964360715.1 uncultured Candidatus Saccharibacteria bacterium | reverse complement strand
GAATGAAGCACGCAGAACGCAGTTGATGCCATTAAAACGGGAATTATTGCGCTTGCGGCGGGAGATTATATCAGAACGCGATTCTGCAGTTATAAAAAGTAAACAAGTCCGAATACAAAGTCTGGAAAACACCATAAGAAGTATGTAAAAAAAATTACTGCGCATTTACAAAATGAGACACAAGTCCCACGGTTTGTGTCTCATTTTGTATCCAATGAATCTGGGCATTGCGCTTAAACCAAGTCATCTGACGTTTTGCGTATTGGCAAATAGCGACAAGAAGTTGTTCACGCATTTGTTGATGTGTGATTACACCCTGCAGATAACGCGCGATATAACGGTATTCTAAACCGAAACTGTCGAGGCGGCGCCATGAGATACCCTGTGCATGTAAATGCCTTACTTCAGCGATCATACCGTGACGTAAACGCACAGCGAGACGGCGCGCAATACGCTCTTGTAATTCGTCTTTTGTGAGACGTATTCCAAGCCACAATGCATTATATTGACTCTTGGCACTTATCACCGACACCGTACCTTGCGCGATAATAATTTCCAGCGCCCGCTCAAGACGGCGGCGATTTTTTGAATCAATTGTTTTTGCGCGACGAGGATCAGCGGTTTTAAGTTTGGCAAACAATTGCGATGTCGTTAAACGAGCAAGTTGTTTACGCAATATCAGATTTGGCGGTACATCGGGTAATTGCTGGCCTTGAATTAAGACATCGAGCCAAAACCCCGTGCCACCGACAATAAAAGGTATCTTGCCATGGCTAATAATAGTGCGAATAGCTTTTTGAGCTTGCGTTTGAAAACGTCTTACTGAGTATTGGCGTTTGGGCGAAGCAACATCGAGCAAATGATGAGGTACACTTCGCATCTCGCGCTTTGTTATTTTGCCTGTGCCAAGATCCATACCTTTATACACCTGGCGCGAATCAGCAGAGATTATTTCACCGTTAAAACGCCGTGCCAATTGCACGGCCAAAGCCGATTTACCCCCCGCTGTCGGGCCAACAATAGTCACAATCCTTGATTTGCTTAATTTCATGTTTTATGTTATACTATACATTACCCTGGATTCAATGCAACCACAGGGCACGGAGGCAGAATGGCGCAAAGGATCTGGTTGCGGTGGCCGACGATTGTGGCCATTACGTTGTTCTTTTTAAACGTTGATTACGTGATTATGCCACTGCTGGCCTTGCACGGTGTGCGCGGTCTGGCGTTGATGATCTGCGCCATGTTTGCCGCCACCGGCGAGGTGTTGTACTGGCACTGGTATGCCGGCTGGTTCGGGCGTACGGTCAAGAACAGTCCACCGGCACGCGCGGTCGTCCAACAGTTCCACTTCACCGGCAAACTGCGCGAAGTCGAAGAATGGTGGCAGAGAACCAAAGCCATCAGCGCGGAGCTGTGGCAGTGGTTTGAAGATCACCTGCGCAGTCAGGCGGCAACCGACAGTGGCAGAAAACAGGAACTACTCGCGCGGATGCTAAGCATTATCAAGCGGACTCATGTTTGGGCCGCGTATCCGATAATGCTTTTGCTCGGCTTCTTGCCCTATGGCTGGGCTGTGGGCATCGTCATCGCTCGCGTACACCCGGCCCCCTGGCTTATGGTACCCCTGCTGATGAGTAACGCCGTAAAGACCTATTTCATCGGCTTGCTCTATGTGGCCATGCCGAGATGGTTGAAGTTCATCATCATCGGTGCTATCTCGGGCGCACTCGTCTGGGGTGCCTCTCAAGGCCTGTGTGGCAAGCGCGCGGCGGCAGTAGAGCCGAAACCGGCGACGCTCCCCTAGGGGAGCGTTTTTTTATTATGAATCCGTTTTAATCCTTGAATCTCGAAGTGCTTTTGTTCGGATCTCATCTTGCAGCCGCATAATAAATTCTTCACGTTTCTCACTTGCACCATCAGTTATGAATCTTCCACGTGCAGATACTGTACCGGCTTCGATTTCTTTGTCACCCATAATCGCCAGATAGGGGATCTTCTGCAATTCGGCAATACGGATGCGCTTGCCCAAAGATTCGTCGGCATGTAACTCTGTGCGAATGCCTATTGCCTTTAATTCATCTGCAAATTTTTGCGCCACCGCCAGTTGTTTCTCGCCAATCGGCAAAACCGCCACCTGCACCGGCGCCAGCCACAACGGAAATGCTCCGGCAAAATGCTCAATAAGCACGCCCATAAAACGCTCAATGGAACCCAAAATTGCTGCATGGAGTATCGCAGGAGCATGGTCTTGCCCATCGGCACCTTTATAGCGCAAGTGAAAATTTTCCGGCTGGTTAAAGTCCAACTGCACCGTGGTTAGCTGCCAATTTCGGCCGATAGAATCTTTAACCATGATATCAATCTTCGGTCCATAAAATGCCGCTTCACCCTCTTCCACTACATATGGCTTATCCCATTTCTTGACTGCATCAAGTAAAATCGTTTCGGATTCACTCCATAATTTATCATCGCCGAAATATTTTTCAGGATGCTTAGGGTCGCGTATTGAGATTTGTACTTTGTAATCCTTAAAATCGAAAGTTGAATATATTGTATCCATTAAACCCAAAATCATCTCAATTTCTGATTTTATTTGATCGTGAGGCACAAAATGATGCGTGTCATCCTGAGTTAATGCTTTGACTCGTACCAGACCGGATACTTCACCGCTTTTTTCATTACGATATACAGTAGTTGTTTCGGCCAAACGCATCGGTAAGTCACGGTAACTATGCGGTTCGGCATTAAATATTTCAAAGTGATGCGGACAGTTCATGGCCTTCATTGCAAACTCATTACCTTCGTTGTCTGTCATAAGCGGCATCATTGCGTCGTATTTACCAAGATGTCCGCTTTTCTTATACAGCTCAGTTTTACCGATATGCGGAATATGCACGAATATATAACCGCGCTTTTCTTTTTCCACACGCATAAATTTTTCCAATTCATAAAATATAGTTTCGCCTTTGTTAAGAAACAACGGTAACCCCGGACCGACAAGCGAGCTAAAAGCGAATAATCCTAGTTGTGGGCCGAGTTTCTTATGGTCGCGCTTCTTGGCTTCTTCAAGCATCGCCAGATAGCTGTCGAGTTCTTGCTTCGTCGCAAAAGCCACGCCGTAAATACGGGTCAGCATTTTGTTTTTTTCACTGCTACGCCAATAAGCACCGGCAAGATGCGTGAGCTTGAATGCGTCGGCGTCTATTTCTTTAGCCGGCTGTGCCAGATGACCACCCCGACACAAATCAACGTAAGTACCTGAAATATATGTAGTTAAGCCATCAACGGCATACTCATCTATTAATTCCTGCTTATATTCATTGCCGACAAATATCTTTTTCGCTTCGGCAGTTGAAACCTCATTACGTTCCATGGAAACCCATGTCGGTAATAGCTCACGCATTTTTTTCTCAATGCGCGACAAATCTTCATCGGTTACTTTTACATCGCCAAAATCAAAGTCGTAATAAAAGCCGTTCTCAATCGTCGGTCCGAGCGGGCGCTTTGCTTCCGGCCATAATTCTAAAAC
>CAYHYQ010000075.1:0-4160 GCA_964360715.1 uncultured Candidatus Saccharibacteria bacterium | reverse complement strand
ACCGACACCGGGCGGACCGAAAAAACATAAGATCGGGCCCTTTATTTTACCAACTTGTTTCTGCACGGCCAGATATTCAAGAATACGTTCCTTCACTTTCTTTAAACCATAATGATCTTCATCCAGAATTTTATCCGCTTCTTTCATATCAATCTTCGACGTTGAACGCTTAGACCACGGCAACTCGACAAGCAATTCAAGGTAGGTGCGCAAATAAGAAATTTCGGGACTGAACGAGGGCATACGTTCAAGACGCGATAATTCCTTCATGGCCTTTTGCTCGACGTCTTTGGGCATACCCGCGGCTTTAATTTTTGCGCGCAGGGCATCAATCTCACTTTTCTCACCATCCATGCCCAGTTCTTTTTCAATACTGCGCATTTGCTCGCGCAAAAACATTTCTTTCTGCATTTTACCGATCGAACGCTTCGTTTCTTTGACAACGCGTTTTTCGGCTTCGATAATCTCAAGCTCGCGTGAAAGATAAAAACTTATTTTTTTCAGCAATTCGATGCCGTCGAGTGTTTCAAGAATATCCTGCTGGTCTTTCAGTTCAAGGTTGAGATTAATCGTAATAAGATAGGCGATTTGGTCGTAATCCTTAACTTGATTGATAACCGATACGAGGTCGGGGATATTTGCTGTGATCGCACCACTGATATTACGGGCTTCAAGCAGTTTCTTAAATTGATCAACGGTCGCCCGCACCAGCGCTTGCGTTTCAATACTGTCGTCAAAAACGGTAGCGAGCGGCTCAACGACTGCCTTATAATACGGATCAAACTGCGTATATGACTTGATGCGCACACGGCCAACGCCTTCGACATCAACTTTTGAAGAACCATCGGGCAATTTATGCACATCAAAAACACGACCAACAGTACCCACGCGAAACAAATCTTTTTCGTCTATTTCGTCATAAATATTTTTCTGCGCGACAAAAACAACCAACCGATCTTTTTCGAGCGCGACGGCTAAACTGTTTAATGACTTCTGTCGTTGAATCAAAAGCGGAATCGCGACACGGGGAAACAAAACAACATTCTTGAGCGGTATGACGGGTATGTGACCTTCTGCGGGAAGTGAATATTCTGCCATATAAAAACTGTTATGAAAGCATTATAAACCCTATTGGCACTCCATGCAAGAGAGTGCCAATTAGGCGTCTGCGGATAAGTCAAAAACCTGACCCTCGATTGGCACAACTGCTTTTATATCGAGTCGGTCATGGATGAGATTGCGCAGGGCTTGGGCGGCAATCGGTTCACCTTGCACGATAAACACATTTTTGAGTTTACCGCCCTGACTGGCTTCTTTGACCCAGTTCAAAAGAGCCGGTTGATCAGCGTGCGCTGAATAGCCACCGATCGTTACTACTCGACAATTCACGGGCACTTTTTTGCCAAAGATTGTTACTTCTTTATCGCCCCTCTGTAATTGACGACCCAGACATCCTTCAACCTGGTAACCAATTATAAGTAATGTGCTTTTGGGATCGGGTAGATAGCGGCTTTCATGGTGCAAGATGCGACCACCATTACTCATACCCGAACCGGCGATAATTATTTTAGGCGCCGGTACATCATTAATGTGCTTTGACTCTTCAACGGCCGGAGTCATGGTTAATCCTTCAAACTTAAAGATGTCGCCGCCGGTATTCATAATATATTTGGCATTCTTATTGAACTCATCGGAGTGTTTTTCATAGACCGCGGTCAGTTTAATCGCCAAAGGACTGTCAACATACATCGGTATGCGCGGAATCGCGCCGGTTTTTATGAGCTCTTCAAGTTCGAATAAAATTTCCTGTGTGCGTTCCGTCGCAAAAGAAGGAATCATTAACGTACCGTTCTTTTTTATAGTTGAAGTTACGACATCTTTCAGACGTTGCTTGCGTTCCTCGCGTTGTTCATGTACGCGATCACCGTAGGCGGATTCCACCAGTACATAATCGGCGTCATGCACAAACTCTGTCGGCCTTAGCAATGGCGTCGGCGGATTGCCTAAATCACCGGAAAAAAACAGGCGCTTCGTTTCACCCTTTTCCTGCCAATCAATTTCAATAATACTTGAGCCAAGAATATGGCCGGCGTCATGCAATGTCGCCGTAATACCGGTGCCCAAATCAATCGGCGTATCATAGTGCACACCCTTGACCAATGACATAATGCCGGCCAGATCCTCCGGGCCGAACAAGGGCTCATGACCATCGGCATGCGCCTCTTGCTGTATCTGATTCATATTGTCGGGCAAAGCGACCGCCGCTAAATCAGCCGCTGAGGCCGACATATACACCGTGCCCCGAAAACCGTCTTTATACAATTTTGGCAGACGCCCGATATGATCAATATGACTGTGCGTGATAAATACATATTTAACCTCGGCCGGATTATATTTAAATGGTTGATAATTCAGCGCTTCGGCATACTTAAAGCCCTGATTCAGCCCGCAATCAACGACAATCTTACAAGAGTCGGTTTCAAAAAGATAATTCGCGCCGGTGACGGTCCCCGCCCCGCCATGAAAAGTTATTTTCGCCATAGATTAAAAAATTATATGTTCAAAAAAGCCGTAATAAGATAACCGATAATGGCCGCGGTGGCTATCGGCGGCAAAGCCGCCATCGGTCGCCGGACAGTTTGGCGCGCAAATAAGATATACATGATGACAAGTCCGATAATACTGGCAATGGCAGTCACAATGGCGGCAGGTATCGAAACACGCACTAATGATCCGGCCAAAATGAGCGGTAACAGCACATCGCCCGAACCAAGTACCATATGTTCGCCACCGGCAACCACGTTTGCTAACGGGTCGTATAGTAAACCCGGCTCTGACGGAATAACAAAGCCAAAAATCGTGCGTGAACGTATCATTGATTCGGCCATGACCACCATGTGCCGAGTACGATACACCGCCAGTATATCATAGAACGACAGCACCAAGAGAATCATAACCGCCGTTATCGGTGTAAAGGATTGTGATACATAACCACCGATACCGGCCAAAGCCAAACACATAACAATATCATGTACAACAACGCGGCGGATGAGCCACCAGATTGCAAGCGTGGCAAACGCAATCATACCACTGAATACCTGAGTTGATATTGGCATGAATGCGCCCCAAAGCATGGCCATGCCCCCAATAATGAATATTGAGAGTATGAACGCGAATACCCAACCCGCCACGCGTCGCAAACGCGTCGCTAATAAAATAAAAAGTGCGGCAGCGATAACAAATGCGATGCCGTCGCTCACATCAAATGTATCAACACCGACGACCGGTAGCTGACGCGGTACAGATGCAACCCAGACCGCAACACGCAAACCTAACGCCAAGGTTAAAGAGAATAAACCGCAAGCAACAATAAACGGGAAAAAAAATTGTAAACGCTTCATGGTGTGGGCCGCACGTTTATATTACCGCTTTCATGTTCATTGCGCACATTTTGATAATGGAAAATACCGACTGTCTGAAAATTATGGCTCACTTGCGTGTTCGACGCAATCACTATGTCGGTAAACGTCTCGTCAGTTGAGCTGATAGTAACTATTGTTGGAGAGGAGTTGCGAAATATAACGATATCGCCTGCAGTAACACGAATATTTGTCGGACTAAAGAATCCTTTATCATAGGTTATGGTAAATGTACGCGGTGTATGAATACCTGCCGGCGGTTTATCTATCATTACCGCGCGGTCACGCAAGAAAAAAACAGCGGTTACAAAACCAAGTAAAACTAATATGATAATTATCCAAAAAAAACCCTGTGGCTGGTCATCAACGGCCATACCCGCATATTATCACAATTCTGAAGATTCAGATGTTATTATCTAAACAGGGCGTTGGACTTCAGCCACCAAAATGCCATCGCGGGCCGTATCATAATCGGACCAAGCAATTTTTCGGCCGCCAGTGAGCGCCATGCTTGTTTCCGAGCCCTTACCCGTAATCACCACGGCATCGCCCGCTTGCGCCAAGGCAATAGCATGCCAAATGGCTTCGGTACGATCAATAATGCGTTGGGTTTTTGATTTTGCCGACTCGGGCACACCCCGCTCTATCTCATCAAGAATGGCTTCTGGGTCTTCATCGTATGGGTCTTCATTGGTTAAAATAATTGTATCGCAATAGGTACCGGCAATAGCACCGAATACT
>CAYHYQ010000074.1:0-4392 GCA_964360715.1 uncultured Candidatus Saccharibacteria bacterium | reverse complement strand
GGAATCTCCCCTTGCCGATATTGCCTCTTTTGTGAATACGAAGTGTCCGAAATGCAAAGGCCCGGCCAAACGTGAGACAAACACCATGCCGCAATGGGCCGGCAGTTCGTGGTACTATTTGCGCTACCTCGACGTTAAAAATAAAAAACAATTTGCCGATCCAACTAAACTTAAGCATTGGTTGCCGGTTGATACCTATTTTGGTGGCATGGAACATACAACCTTGCATTTACTCTATTCACGCTTCTGGCATCAAGCGTTGTTTGATTTAGGCCATGTACCTACAGCTGAGCCCTATGCCGTACGTGTGCCCCATGGCATCATTCTTGGCTCCGACGCTGAAAAGATGAGCAAGAGCCGCGGCAATGTGGTCAACCCCGATGATGTCGTGAAAGAATATGGTGCCGATACTTTGCGCATGTACGAATTATTCCTCGGCCCGCATGGTGCGACTGCGCAATGGAATAATCAAGGTATCGTGGGTGTATACCGTTTTCTGAATCGCGTTTGGAAATTGTTTACAGAAACGCGCATTGCGCCGCATTCAACATCCGAGGTTATCGCGCCGATTCAGCGCGCGGTAAAATCAATTAGCGATGACATTGTCGGCTTTCGCTTTAACACGATTGTCAGTGAAATGATGAAACTGCTTAACGAAATTGAGGAGCTTGTTATCGCCGGCAAACCGTTTGGCCGGGCTGAAGCCGAGATATTCTTAAAACTCTTGGCGCCACTCGCACCCCATATTACCGAAGAGTTGTGGCAGAATGTTCTGAAAAATAAAATATCTATTCATCGCGCGCCTTGGCCGATATTTAATGCCGCGGCCGTTGTAACGGAGATGATTACTATTGTCGTACAGGTTAACGGTATTTTCCGGGGCACCGTTTCGATGCGTAGTAATAGCGCAGAAGCGGCGGTTATCGCTACAGCGCGTACTCTGCCGCGCGTCTTGATGCAACTTGCCAAGCAGAATGTTATAAAAACGGTTTTCATTAATAATAAATTGTTAAATTTCATTACGGCATAGCGCTTTAGCAACCTTTGTCTAAAAAATGCGTCGTACTATATGTATGTAGTATTTGGTCATATAAGCATGGTATACTCTCCTTGAAGGATATAGCTCAAACCGTTATGAACACCGCCAACTCTTCACACAAGTATGTGCCTGAATTGAATGAATTCGAAAGTGTTATCCGGCTTTATCAGCGGGATATTGTCAATTTTCATTACCGGCTTGTCGGCACCCGTTTTGAAGCCGAAGATCTAGCTCAAGAGACGTTTCTAAAAGCATATCTGAAACACGATACCTTACGCGATAAAGCAAAAATAAAAAGTTGGTTGTACAGCATTGCCAAAAACGTTGCGATTGATTTTTTCCGGCGCAATAAAAATCGCGAGATTGCGCTTGACAGCGAAATTATAAATGACCTGGCCACAACGGCGAGTGCCGAATTCATTGATCACGTGGCCCAGACAGAAATCACTCATACGCTCGGAAAGATTGTCGGCGGTCTTTCAACCAGCGATCGCGCGATCATAAAATTACTCTATTATGAAGGTTTTTCGTATGATGAAATATGTAACATGTTGCATATCAATAAAAATACATTAAAGAGTCGCTTGCACCGTGCACGCAAAGCAATCTTAAACGCGATTGACGAACAACGCTTGCACCAAGATCTCATTGCAGTCGCCAGTAGTTGATTATTCCATGAGTACCCAAAGTCACATCGTTGATGCGTATATTCGCGACCGCTTACAGCGCAATGGTTTTATGCCGCGTTTTAAGAATATCGAGCCCTCACGTGATTTTATGCGTGTGACGCTTTCACGCATTGACGAACGTCGGCGCCGACTCGCCTTATTGAACGCGGCAATTTTAACCGGTGCCGCCATCATACCCCTGGCCAGTCAGGAAGCATGGTTACACATACGCAATAACTTTGTATCTGTCAGTTCACTGCCTTTTAATCACGGTGTTAGTACTTTATACCAATACTTCATTCATCCGATGTGTACACTGGTATTAACGATATTACCGGTCGGCATAACACTATTTATGTTGACACGTTATGTTGTTTTACCGAAGGTACGCGAACTACGCCTGCGGCGTAGTGTTATTACAAGCTAATACTTTGAGTAACTCGCCAATCGATTGTGCGCGGTTTTTTTGCATGAAAATTAACTTCGACATATACTATGGCCATGTCCGAATCAACAAATACCACCGCCTTACAGCAAGAGATCGCACAGATCGAGCAATCCTTGGCGCAAAAACGCGTCACCTTAGAACAACAGGGCGTGCCGGTCGAACAAATGCCACACCCCAAAGAATCGCTCCGTGAAGTATTAGCCGAACGCCTTACACCTAATACTGTGGCGGGACAAACGACACCAACGTCAGTATCAGCCATACAAACCGCGCCGGCAACATCATCAACAACGCCATTATACTTACAGCCGGAATACAAGGATCGGGTGCAAGCGTTGGTCAACATCGCTTTTTCACAAACAATTGATGAAGCCATCAAGCAGGCCTTGGCCACGAATAACGCCGCCCTGATTGATGCTTTTCACGATGCGCTCGTTGATGAACTCTATAGCGAATTGGTAAAGCAAGGCAAAGTACAGCCGATGTAGCCGGCACATGCTATACTAGAAGAGCTTATTGTTGGCCACTTTCATGCCACCACTTCTGTTAATACTTTTGACGGCAGTTCTTTTGGCGATAGCCATCGCCGGTTTAATCGTCATCAATGGTCTGCGCACGAAAGGTCAAGTTCAACGCGCGCTCAATATGGTCCTGTTTTTGGTGCGCGTACCACGTGATGTCATTAAAGACGGTCAACAAAAACAAGATAAAGAATTATTAGGCATAGCCGAACAGCTTATATCCAGTTTCTCTAACTTCCATTCCAAGGGCTGGAATAAATTTATATTCGGTGAACCCTATTTGGCATTTGAAATTGCTGTACATAACACAAAAGAGGAGACACATTTCTATATAGCCGCCCCGCGGGCCAGCGCCGATGTTATTGAAAAACAAATTTATTCGTTTTACCCGACAGCTGATATCTCGCAAACAAAGGACTACAGTATTTTCAGTTTAGACGGGGCTATCGCGGGCGGGGTTGTGCGTACAGCGCACGAAAGCATTCTGCCAATCCGCACTTACCAAAAGTTGGAAGCCGATCCGCTCGGGGCCATTTTAACATCAATGTCACGCCTGGAAACCGAGGGCGAGGGCGCTGTGTTTCAGATATTACTCCGGCCAAGCCACAATAATAAAGATAAGAACTTTGCGCTGAAGGTGGCCCGTGAAATGCAATCTGGTTACAGATACAGCGATGCTTGGCAACGTGCAAAACATCCGCCCAAACCTAAAAAAATAAAGCCGGGCGAAACACCCCAGCCCGAGGCGGAAAAACCGAAAGTTGTCACACCGGCCGACGATGAAATCATCAAGGCATTGGTAGCCAAAGCTAGCAAACAGAATTTTGACGTCAACGTACGATATCTCGTATCAGCCAAAACGCCGGAACGCGCCAAACAGCTTATCGAAGATTTTCAGGGCGCACTTGTGCAATACAGCGGTGGCGATATGAATGATTTGAAGTTGAATACGGTGTTCGGCCACGCACTCGATAGGTTAGTTTACGATTATTCTTTTCGCATTTTCAATAATTCCAACAAAGTCACTTTATCCGCCGAAGAGGTTGTTAGTTTATTTCATTTTCCGCTGGCAACAACTTCGGCCCCCCGCGTAAAATTCTTGAGAGCCAAGCCGGCCGAACCGCCGCCGGATCTACCGCTGGAAGGTATAATTTTAGGGACCAATACTTTTCGCGGTCAGACACGTGAAATACGCATGACCGATGAAGACCGCCGGCGGCATCTGTATATTATCGGTCAAACCGGTACCGGTAAAACCACGGCCATGAAACAGATGATGCGCCAAGATGTGCAGAACGGCAAAGGCATTTGTGTCATTGATCCGCACGGCGAATTTGCCGACTTCGTGCTCTCGATCACACCCAAAGAGCGCGCTGACGACATAATCTACTTCAATCCGGGTGAAATTGATCGGCCATTGGCGCTAAATATGATGGAGTTCGACCCCGCGCGCTCTGAGCAAAAAACTATTGTTATTAACGAGCTCTTCGGTATTATTGACAAACTCTATAACCTCAAGGAAACCGGCGGCCCAATGTTTGAAAAATATTTCAAAAATGCCTGCATATTACTCATGGATAATTACCAATATGTCTGGCGCCATAAACAAGAACTTGATGCCGCCGGCCGCAGTGGCGAGATAAGCGAAGCCGAAGTTACCGAAGCCATCCCGGTCTTAGCCGATATCTCGCGCGTGATGATTGACGAAGAATTTCG
>CAYHYQ010000073.1:0-4412 GCA_964360715.1 uncultured Candidatus Saccharibacteria bacterium | reverse complement strand
GCTTGAATCGGTGCCGGACCACGATAGAGCGGTAGCGCTGATGGATGAATATTTAAAACACCCTTGGCGTGCGCGTCAATTGTTACTTGCGGGATAATCTTGCCATACGCGGCAACAATGCCGACTGCTTCCGGTAAAGATTGTACCAGGGCTAATATCTCGGTATCATTTTTTAATTTTTCCGGCTGGAGCACCCTCAACTCCAGCGTTTGCGCGCACTCTTTGACCGGTGAAAGCGTAAGTATTTTATGCCGACCTACGGGTGCATCGGGTACGGTAACAACTGCGGCGATGTTATAACCGGCATCAACAAGCTGCTGTAAGGCCGGTATGGCAAACGCGGAAGTTCCGTAAAATACTATGGGCGGTTTTTGTATCATGCGTCTTTTTGGGCGCGATCTTTAATAAGCATGCCGTGGAGGTGGTCATATTCATGTTGGAGTACGCGTGCTAAGAACCCCCGCGCGCGGAATTTAATTTTCTTGCCATTTTCATCAAGCGCTTTTAGCCATAGTTATTTTGCGCGCGGGATGTAATGCCAATAGCCCGGAATGCTTAGACAACCTTCTTCCATAAGATCCATTTCTAGCGATATTTCGCTGATTTCAGGATTGATATAGGCATCCGGTACCTTGCTTTCTTTTGCCAATTCTTTATCAATAATAAAAATTTGTAAATCAACACCAATTTGATTAGCCGCCAAACCCACACCTTTGGCTAGCACCATGGTTGCGCGCATGATGGCAATCAGCTCTTGAACAGCGGTATCCACAACCGCCACCGGCACAAGTTTTTTGCGCAGTATTGGCGCCGGTTCGGTTATAATCTCGGATTTCATAGAAGTGTGAGTGGATCTACATCAACGGTCCAACCATGTGGCAATGCATCAAGTAAAGTATTACGTGTTCGCATCTGTTCGGCGCTTTTTGTGGTGGGTGCTGTTGAACGCACAATGATATGCCATACATAACGACCGCGGTCTTTGCTCGCATAGGCCGGTAACGGCCCGTCAATGCGGAATTTTATTGTTGACAGTATTGTTGCGGTCAACCGCTTCAACTTCTCGGCAGTAATTCGGGCTTCATTGCGCGCCGTATCCGCCCGCAGGTGTCGAAACGTGAGCTTAGTGATATTCACAAACGGCGGATAACCGAATGCGCGGCGATCTGCGAGCTCGGCATTTAAAAATGCCCTTTGCTCATTTTTTACGACTGCTTGCAAAGCCGGATGCTCGGGTGCGTATGTTTGCACAGCGATGCTGTCGGCCATACTGCCGAGAATACACATTTGACGCACAAGCCGTTCATCGGCCCGAAAATCCGGAAAATGCGAAGTCGTTTCTGCCTCCAGTATGCCAATAAATGGCACATTCAGCAACCATTGGTAGCTAAATAGAATATGTGTGGCAATAAGAATGCCATTGCCGGATGCTTGCCAGGATTCAATAATTTTTCTCTCATACGCATCTTTGTTTTTCGTTTCATCGCTATCAAATCGCCAGAGTGGCGGCACTGATAGATTAGCTCGGCTGAATAAATTTTTTACCGCCTGTTCCGCTTTTTCTATGCCGACACCATGTGCCTTGAGACCATAGGCGCCACAGATTGCGCATGCTTTGGGTTTTGCGGTACGCAAACCGCAACGATGACAGCGCATACTGCCGTCAGCATGGGCGACCAGGGGTGTACTACACTGTGTACATTTCACGGTCTGGCCGCATTTCGGACACACCGTAGTTGTGGCATAGCCGCGGTGTGGCACAAAAAGAACACTTAATTTTTTATCCTCGGCATTGTTATATAATTGATCTTGTACATAGCGACTCAAAGGACTGAAATTTGCCGATTTAATTTCCCAAACCATATCCACAATTGTAGCTTTGACACGCGGGGCTTGGGGCGCAAGGCCAAGCCGGTATATAGTTTCAAGTCGCGGTACCGTGGCGCTGATTAGACACTCAGCGCCGTGAATGCGGGCAATATCGGGGGCGATGTCGGCGGCGTTATAACGCGGCGACATATCCGATTTATACGCTTCGTTTGACTCATCATCTATAATCAACAAACCAAGTTTTTTAAACGGCAAAAATAAGCCACTGCGCGTACAAATAAGCAAATGTGGTTTTGCACTGATAGCTGTTTGCCACGCCTCTTTTTGTTTTTTCAGCGATAATGAACTCGAATAAAATAGTGGTTTAAATTCTACGTATGCTTCTTCAAAATAACGAGCCGCCACTTCTTCGGCCACAAGAATACAGACATGCGCGCCTTGCGCCAGGGCATCCTTTATTTTTTTTAGGTAGTCGGTAGCGTGATCTTTTGTGTGCGGCGGTTCAAAAGTTATTAACATGCTTGTTTGTGCAGATAGGGGAGCGGAATTTTGTATAACCGGTGCCGGTTCAACTTTTTCCCAAAACGCCGGTAATACCGTGCGCAAACATTCGCCGAGTGGTTCGGCATAGCGTGAGGCGATTAGCGCGGCCACGCGCAACTGCCATGCTTGTATGCGCGGTTCACCGTTGATAACGCGTTTGATACTTTTTAATTCAAAATCAACACCTTTTTTGAAAGTTAGTTTGCGTGTGGCCAGTCGTTGAGAATCAAATACGATGCCGGTTATAAGACGGCGACCAAGCGAAATTTCAACCACAGCGCCGACTGGAAGCATTTCCGCATGATAGTAGCTTATAATATGTCCCTGTTGTCGCGGTAACCGCGCTAGCGGTATGACATCTATGATATACACCCACTAAGCATACGCTAAGCCATTAACCTGCAAAACTATTGACATTTACATTAAATATATGGTAGTAATAAATTAACGCAGTATCTTAAAAACAAGGAGGAAGTATGAGGTTGGCATCGGCATTATTGTCCTATGTACTTTCGTTAATGGTGCCGGTTCTTGTTGTAAGTAATTTGAACCGTCACAGTTACACGTTCTATATGATTCTGATGGTTGTTTCGGTTGGTACTATCGGCGCAACTATGGCCTTAAGTGCTTCGACGCGAAGCGGGCAAGCACTCGGTTTTGGAGTAATCGGGTTAGTGTTTTGTACGAACATGTTCTTCGCGGGTACTATGACAGCACCCGCTGACGGCGTAATTCCGCTTGGCGGTCTCGACAAATATGTACGTTATCATGGCATTGTTCAACACCGAGATGGTACTTTCGGGGTAATGCCACCGGACCGTGAATTCTTCAACTATCATGATACATACGTGGCGCAATACCCATCGTGTATTGAAGTGCCGGCGGTTGATGTCGAGGTTACGACCGATAAGGTTGTTGCAATCTATCGCTTTAAGGGCACAACACTCGTTCTGCCGGATAACGAACGCTGTGTTCTCGCGTTTCATAGCGCAATCCGCGCATTCGCGGATAAACAACCAGAGGGTAATCTCGTATTAGTCAACGGTTTACTGTCCCGCATGTTTATCCAAGGCGAAGTAAAGCAGGCGCTACAGCGCTATGTTGCTAAAACCGAGCCGCTTGAACTGGCCAATACAAGATCGGTGACATTGAACTGGGATTTACCGATTGGCGGTAAACTGCGAAAAGCCGTTTTATACATGGATGACAATAGGTTACAATTCGATCTTAAATCATTCATCGTTGCCGGTCAGCCAGAAATCGAACATACCGTCTTCGCCAGCCAGTTACGGTAAAATGTGCAAGGAGATGTATGACTCACGATTTTAGTTGTACATGTGGCAATCCGGATTGTGGGGCGAATGGATATTTCCGTAAGGGATATGTCCATATCAACCATCCCGATGGAAAAAAGGAAGTTCGTTGGGATGAGCTGTACATCACCACAATCGAACCGGTGTCTGATAATACATCGGCGGCAGTGGTTGAAATGATGTTGTCGCCAGCCGAAGCACGAAGTATCATGTGGTGGTTTGTACGCATGTACTGTCCCGGCATCAGTCGTGCGTATGAATTGTGGCGCCGCGTATGCCATCGGCTCGAAAATGCATGGTATACTCTGCGCAAGAAAAGCTCTTGACCAACACTCCGATGAATCGGAGTGTTTTTATTTAATAAAAACATCTTTTTCTTTTTATTGACTGATTTTGGTATATCTGCTAAATTGTTAATTGGAACCGGTGCGTCATGCGCGGGCTGGGGGAACCTCCTTGTTTGGGCCATACTCGATGGCCTCGAGAAACACTCGTGTGTCAACCCACAAAATCCGTCCCCCTAAATGTCTTCTCGGATTCACATGGATCGGGTCGGGGCTGTGAATCATGCCTCGTGAGGAAATCTGCAGAGTTATTGCCGGCGTGCAGAAGAACCGGATGTAACTCTCCACAGAATATCGTGGTCGAAGATAACTAAATGGTTCAACCAGCAAGCCCTCCGATAGGATCGGGGGGCGTTTTATATTGATAGATAATAATAAAAAA
>CAYHYQ010000072.1:0-4437 GCA_964360715.1 uncultured Candidatus Saccharibacteria bacterium | reverse complement strand
TGTCTCAAAAAAAGCTTTTCATTATCGGAATCAGCGCGGCCTTTATCGTATTGATCCTTATGCTGTATTACGTATTGGGTAGTTTTGGCGCCGGGCAGGATGTAAAAAATGTATCACTGGAATTTTGGGGTGTTTTTGATCCACCGAAATATTTTACCGATGTTATTGATGCCTATGAAAAGACGCACCAAAATATCCACGTAACCTATAAGGTTTTGACGCCGGCTGACTATGAAAAATCCCTAGTTGATGCTTTCGCCGCGGAGAGTGGTCCGGATATCTGGTTGATGCATAATTCATGGCTCCTAAAGCATTTCGACAAGGTCTCGCCGTTACCGCAAGAAAAACTGAAAGGCCAGTCAGCGCCACTGTACACTTATAGCCAATTCAAAACTGATTTTGTTGATGTTGCCGCAGATGACTTAACTTTTAATCAAAAGATTTACGCTTTGCCGCTCTACATAGATTCGCTCGCGCTCTACTATAACAAGGATATGTTTAACAGCGCCGGTATCGCACAACCGCCGGCAACATGGGATGAATTTAATGATGATGTAAAACGTTTACGCGTACTCGATGAACGAGGCAATATCGTGCGGGCCGGGGCGACCGTCGGTATGGTTAAAAACATCAATCGGCCAAGCGATATTCTCTCGCTCTTGATGATTCAATTCGGCGCGCAAATGACAGATGCGCAAGCTACAACGGCTTTGTTTGGCGAATCGGTGAATGGTATTGCCGTTGGCCAAGACAGCTTGCAATACTACACTGATTTTGCACAGCCGCTTAAAAGTGATGTCTACACGTGGAATGACAGCCAGCATTATTCGATTGATGCCTTCGCGGAAGGTAGCGCCGCGATGATGTTGAATTACTCGCATCATATTAAAACCTTGCGTGAAAAATCAGGGCGCTTTAATTTTGGTGTCGCACCAGTGCCCCAACCAAAAGGTTCAACAACGGCTGTCAGTTATGCCAATTATTGGGCGCCGACGGTTTCAAAGCAATCAAAGAATGCCATTGAGGCCTGGAAATTCGTCCAGTTCCTGACATCAAAAGAAGGTGTGTCAATGTATTTGCGTGCGGCAGAACGGCCCACGGCGCGGCGCGATGTTATTGCCAGCCAGCGCACTTTGCCGGAACTGGGTGTCTTTGCGACACAAGCGCTTACCGCGCGCTCGTGGTATCAACCGGATGATACAGCGGTAGAGACCATATTCTCACAGGCCATTGATGATGTTAACTTAGGCAAAACAACGCCCAAAGAGGCCATCCGTTTTGCCCAAGATCAGGTTAATATAGTATTTCGACAGATTCGCAATAAACCATGACATTTCTTTCAAAACAACAAAGACGCTTTGTTATTATCGTTGCCGTTATATTATTGACGATGCCCGTGTCGGTTACTCATGCCGCCATTGTGCCTTGCGGTGAAACTATTGATACACTCTGCACGCCCTGCGATGTCTTTTCACTGATTAGCAATATAATCAATTACATATTTATCATTGTGCCGGTAGTTGCCGGAGCATTCTTCGTGTATGCCGGTTTTTTGTTATTGCTGGGTGGTGCCAAACCCGAACTTGTTAAAAAAGCATCAGGTATTTTTACAAATACAATCGTTGGTATATTGATTATATTTACTTCTTGGATGCTTGCGAACTTTTTTATTAAAACCTTGGCCGGTGATAGTGATTCCGCAACCAGTTGGTTTCGCATCGAATGTACGGGTGGCACCGGTAGCGATACCGGTGATGGCGGCGGCGGTCCGACATCGGGTGTGCCTTATGGTACAACGAGCGATGTTGAGACCGGCGGTTCCGGCGATATCCCGCCAAGTTCGCAAGGTACTGAAGACGCGGAGGCCGGGCATAATGATGCGCCGGCAAGCGGCACACTTCCCGCCGGCGATGCACCCCTGACGAGCGCTCAAGCCAGAGCGCAATTAACCGCCGCCGGTATTGGCGCGAAACCGGAATGCGCGCCGGGCGCGAGTCGCGGCTGTGCCAAACTCGAAGGTGTCCGCCAGTCAACCATTAATGAAGTTATTGAGCTCAAACAGCGTTGCCCATCATGTAATGTGTATGTAACCGCCGGCGCCGAACCCGGCCACTCAAACGGCACTTACAGCCATGCCAATGGTTTTAAAGTTGATTTAAGCAGTAAAGACGGTACGGTTGATAATCATGTGCGTACGAGCGGCGATTTCCAACATGTCGGTCGGCGCAGTAGTGACGGTGCGCTCTTGTATAAAAAGAAAAGTGATCCAAGTGTCATTTACGCCCGCGAATCAGATCATTGGGATGTTTCTGTAAAACCGCGCTAATGTTATGCTTATAAAAATGAAACTTTCACACACAACAATTTATCGCAGTAGTTTACTCATAATCTCTGGCTTTATAATCGCTTTACCGGCGCTAGCGGTTGAATTACAAAACCCAATCGGCAGTGATAATCTTGAGGATTTAATCAAAAAACTTGCCAATGCGATGATTTCGCTAGCCATTCCGATTGCGGTCATTATCATTATTTATGCCGGTATCCTGTATCTCACCTCCGGCGGCGAGCCCAAACAAGTCGGCAAAGCCAAGGATGCCTTGAAGTATTCGGTCATGGGCCTGGCCGTGGTGCTTATCGGCTACGGTTTTGTAGCGCTGATCAAAAGTATTCTTGATTTAAGCAAATAATATGAATTTCAAACGTTATCTACCCATCATTATCGGCACGATAGTGTTAGCGCCGAGTTTAGTATTGGCCGGTGATTACGATGACCTTGATTTTAAGGGTGTTGTCAGGATTTTTGATAGTTTAGGTCGGATATTTATCGTCATGGCTGTCATGGCCGCCGCGATTTTTATAATCATTTCCGGCATTCGTTATATGACCGCCGGCGCCGATACAGCTAAAGCCGAAAGCGCCAAAAAGCAATTCAGATATGTGTTGATAGGCACCGTTGTGATACTTGGCGTGGGTGTTATAATCGAAACTGTAAAGAACGCCGTTCGGTAGTACGGCGCAAAACTCTAACCGCGATGTGTCTTCCGTCTCCGTGATGGCCATAGAGGCAATCACGATATGCGGAACCATAGAAGGAGGTGTATATGAAGAAATTATTAAATGTCAGTGCTATTGTTGGCAGTATCGTGTCGTTTGCTGTGCCGGCCATAGCTCTTGCCGAGATTGGTCAAGTTGATGCTGGTATTGCCGGGGGTTCAGCGTGGACACTTGATAAGTTAACGACCGTAATCACAACTATCGGTCGCACGGCGATAATTTTGGGTGTTATTATCGCGGTTATTTTTATCATCTGGGGCGGTATCGGTTATATGCTTGCCCAGGGCGATGACAAAAAAGCCACCAAAGCCAAGGAACAGATTAAAAACGGTCTTCTCGGCGCCGCAATCGTACTTGGTGTCGGTATTATTCTGCAGACAATCAGCGGTTTGGTTTCCGGTCAGTTTTTCGGTGCTTAGAATTATTGTGTGACTTACAAAAATCCGCCGACTGGCGGATTTTTGTTTTGTTATATATCATAATCAAATATCTATGTAAGTCACAGTTGTTTAGGGGTGAGTGGCGGAACTGGAATACGCGCAGCGCTTAGGACGCTGTCCCGCAAGGGTTGTGGGTTCGAATCCCACCTCACCCACCAGAATTTATCAACATATTTTGGGAATTTAAAACTACTTGACAGTATATATATCATATGCTATCATGTTACCAGATCGACTTGTGGAACGGACTGGGCCAGTAACCCTACCTAATCCCGAGCGACAGAAGGAGAAAGCCATGTCTGTTAACGTGTACCTCAACAACAAGGTTCGTGAACTTGCCGGGTTCAAGAGTGAACGTTATCCGGATAACTCCGGTGACAAAATCACTCTCAACGGCATGCAAGTATCCAGTGACAAAGGTCGCCTCTATCTCTATTGGAACGAAGACGCCGTCATTCCCGACGAGCTCAAAGATCTGGTGGATGAAATCTCGTGCTACGAGGCAATTCCCCAGATGGGTCACAGGGAATCCGGCATCTACCGGCACGAGAGCGCGGAATGCGAACTCACACCGGGAGATCACGGAAACGCCAAGCGCGAAAAGCCGGTGTACAAGCTAAAGATTACCGCCAAGAACTTCGAAGACATCAAGGTGATTTTGCACAAGGTGAAGACCGGCACGATCCGTCCCGAGGAGAGTTACGAGGAACGCCAAGGTGGCAAAACTCGTCAGCAACTCGAAAGCGAGCTCATGCAAATCCAAAAGCAGTTGGGTGAAGCGCGAGCAACCGTCGAAGAGCTTCGGGAGAAGGCAACGCTGGCGGAGAGATCATTCGCCGACTACCGCAGTCAGTTCAGCGGAGCGTGCGAGAAGAACGCTCGTCTTCGCCAGTTGGCAAGGACCATCGAGAACGGATCTCTGTTGCCCCTGATCTTCAGATCG
>CAYHYQ010000071.1:0-4440 GCA_964360715.1 uncultured Candidatus Saccharibacteria bacterium | reverse complement strand
GCGCTGTTGAGAAATATTAATTACAAGGTGGTCTGATTGAGGGCTGTCCGTAGGTGTAAACCTCGCATACATATTATAACCCCAACTTAATTATTTGTCAATTAATACTATTTATATCATTATTGCTCATAGGTTACTTGCTTAATATAATAGTGTGTGGTATCGTGTGCAAACGCAGTAAATCAAGGTTTACAGAAAGGAAAATGTCGTGTCGGCGGGAATATTTGATAGAAGTGCATGGGAAAAGTTTCGGGTAAAAGATCGTGTGAAAGCACGGGTCATCGAAGATCTTTGCTTCGAGATCGAAAAACAGTGGCAAAACAAATCGCATGCGCAGTATGGCCAACACGTTGATACCCTACTGCGCAGCGAACGAGTACGTAAACTTGCACAGGAGCTTCAGAGTATCGGGTGTGGCCCGACAGTGCATAACGAATATGTTGTCGCGCTCTGGGCATTAGCGCTGGTACACAATAAAAACGCCGCGGTGTTGAGCATCGCCAATCACGGATCCTGACCAGGGTCCTTTTTCTTAGAGAGTTTTATCTATGAATCCTGTCTGCGCTCAAGCTCCATATACGGCGAACATCGTCCTTGGTAGGATGGAGGATGCCTTACGAGTGTACCAAGAATCTCTGGAAGTGCTTCTCACAGCGGCCCAAGCCGTACATTGAACCCGCCCCCACCCCGGTGGGTTTTTTATTCTCTGAATCGTAAGGCCTCCCAGCCCTTGCATTATATATAGTGCGTGTTATTGTATGGCAACGCAATGAATCAAAGTTCGTGGAAAGGCATCCGTATGAGGTGTGTCTATGCGTTACGATATTCCAGCAGAAGTTCTTGTAAAAATCGCTGAAGCTTTATCTAAAAAATCAGTGTTTGGACTCCCCCAAGGGGCCACCATTGTGCCCCAACCTGAACAAGGAAGTTTACGGTTTGAGTTCAGCTCCGGCGAAGTAATAATCGTTGGTGTTACGCAAGATACCGAAAACTTCTATTTCCAACTACCGTTGAATAAAGAGGGTGTTATAGTTCAGGAAGTGTTGTTTAACAAGGTCTAATAAGCCTTGTTTTTTATTAATTATATTCCGTCTTTTGCCGTTCTAGGACAGTCATCAATTTATTGATAGCGTGTTGTTCAGCGTTGATTTCTGTATTCATAAGGGCAAGTTTTAAGCTCGCTATGCAGCTACTCAAAATTTGTAATGCCATAGCTGGTTGTTTTTTGAAATCTTTTTCAGATAAAAAATCTTTTATTGCCTTGGCTTCAATAAACACAAGTGCGCGAGGAATGGCAGAATCCGATAGCTTCATTTCACGCAAGCGAATAAACGGGCGTTGTAATAAATCTGTACGTTTTTCATACCGAGCAACACTATCCGTAGCTGTTGTTATTTGGAGTCCTAGTACCGGTTTACCATTCATATACGCAACGGCGTCAATTGCTTTATCTTTAACAATTTGAGATTTGCCTGAATCTTCATCGGGAGTCGCAGCACGTATGTGCATACCCGGTATAAGGTTGAAGAACTGTATAACGGCGGCTTCGGCGGCCTTGCCTTGATCGCTAACTTCTTGAGACGCTGGTTGACGTACCGCATCAATTCGTCTAACTATTCTGTCTTCAATAGTAGCCATATAATTTATTAGTTAAGAACATTACACCTGTAAGTGCTTACGCATCGCAATAATACTTGAGACCACACCCAACACGATACCGGTGACAGCGGCGATAAGGAAGATGAAGACACCGTTGGTTATAAAATAGGCCATCAAATCAACATCGGGCGCGAACGCGGCTAATTTGCCGGAAATAAGATACACGATAGGATAAAAAATTATAATGGCTATAATGGCACCAAAAAAGCCGTACATCGTACCTTCGGCCAAGAATGGCCCACGAATGTGCCAGTTTGAAGCCCCCACTAAGCGCATAATTTCTATCTCCTGCCGCTGATTATAAATGGTTAAACGAATGTTGTTGAACATCACCAAGATGCCGATGATCGCCAGCATGGCTGTAGCCAGCAAACCCCAATTACGCATCGCAGTTGAGAGCCGCTGGATACGTTCGATGACGTCTTTATTCTCATAAAAACTAATCTTATCAATTGATTGCTTGTATTTTGAATCCTGCACATACGTCGCAATTTGTTCGTACTTCGTGGGATCGGTGGCTTTGATGTTGAGCGATGCCGTGAGCGGGTTAAAATCCAACTGTGCCAAAGAATCTTGAATCATTTGTTCGCTGGCGTGGCGCAATTTAAATTGCTCAAGCGCCTGATCGCGGGAAACATATTCGACATTTTCAACCACCGGCAACGCGGCAATTTCGTTCTTGAATTGCAAGATTTGGTCTTCCGGCGTCTCGGGTTTGAAATACGCGCTGATGTCTATTTTATTTTCAAGCGCAATCACGGTCCGGTTAGTGAGAAAGCGCAGTGACAACAAACCAAGAAATAGAACGAGGGTGAGCGTGATAATGCCGGTCGCGGCCACGCTCAAATAACTGTTGCGTTTGAAATTTGTCCAACCCACCATAAAAATGCGGCGCAGTGATTTCTTCATATAATGTAACGCCCGGCTTTATGCTGGTCGCGCACGATTTTACCCTTATCCATGCTCACGACACGCTTACCGATGGTGTTCACGATGTTAGTGTCATGCGTGGCTAAAAGCACGGTTGTGCCAAGTTCGTTAATCTTTGAAAGCAATTTTATCACATCATAGGCATTCACCAAATCAAGATTGCCGGTTGGCTCATCGGCGAGAAGAATTTTGGGCCGATGAATCAATGCGCGGGCAATGGCCAAACGCTGTTTCTCACCGCCCGAGAGTTGCGCCGGAAAATGTTGAAGTTTATCGCCCAGACCAACGATGGTTAAAATTTGGGGCACATCTTTGGCAATTTCATTGGGGGCGGCATCGGAAACCTCCATCGCGAAAGCCACGTTTTCAAAGGCAGTTTTATTGGAAAGCAACTTAAAATCTTGGAAAATAGTGCCGAGAGTACGGCGATAAAATGGGATGTCACCATCGGTGATGGTTTCAAGATCAACGCCATCTACCACCACTTTGCCGCTGGTTGGCAACTCTTCTTTTGTAAGCATCTTCATGAGTGTTGACTTGCCCGAGCCCGACAAACCCACCAGTGACACGAATTCGCCCTGTTTTATTTCAAGATTAATATTATCCAGTACCAATGAGCCCGGTTCGTAAATTTTTTTGAGATTATGAAAGGTTATCATGTGTCAGTTCGGCTTCGATAAATTGTTCGATATCGCCATTCAGCACCGCGTCGGGTTGTGTGGATTCAGCGCCGGTGCGGTGATCTTTTACTAATTTGTAGGGATTCAGCACATACGAACGTATCTGACTCCCCCATTCGATACGTCCCGGTTCGATCTTGGCCTTCAATTCATTCAGTGTGACTACCTTGTGCTGTTCCATAAGCTTAGCCAGCCGTGCACGCAGAAGCGCCAGCGCTTTTTCTTTGTTCTGTTGCTGTGAACGTTCCGATTGCACCGCCACCACCAAGCCCGTGGGTATATGCGTGACCCGCACCGCCGTTTCGAGTTTATTCACATTTTGCCCGCCCGGCCCGGATGAACGATAGGTATCAAATGAAAGATCCGTCGGATTGAGCGTTATAACGGCATCGGGAATTTGGGGCAAAACTTCAACCAGCGCAAACGATGTATGCCGTGCATCACCCGCCGCAAACGGCGAAACACGCACCAGCCGGTGTACGCCTGCTTCACCTTTCAGCATACCATAACTAGCGCGCCCGAGCACATCGAGCGTGGCACTTTTGATGCCGCCTTGTTCGCCCAATGAACGATGTACTAAGGCCGCGGTATAGCCAACTTGTTCAGCGTATTTTTGGTACATACGCACCAGCATGGCCGCCCAGTCCTGGGCATCAACGCCGCCGGCGCCAGCTGTAATGGTAACGAGGGCATCACCATTATCATATGGCCCCGCCAGAAAGAGCGCCGCGAAACGCCGATCAAATTCTTTTGTAAATGTTTGCACATCAATCGCCACGGCCGCCAAATCGGCATCGCTCATTGCCGCGTAGGTTGTCAAATCGCCCTCAAACTTACGCCAAAACGCCAGCTCTTCTTTCAGACGATTAACCTCTTGTGAAAGACGGCCGGCGGTAGCGTGATCGTTCCAAAAATCCGGCACAGACATAGCTGATTCTATTTCCGCAATGCGTTGTTCTGTCTTGACGAGGTCAAAGACGCTCCCGGATTGCCGGGAATTTCTGCTGTATGGTCGCTATTTTATCGCGTATGTGCATTACACCCAGTATACCAAAGATTATCTAGTACTGCTATACGGCCATATCGCGCTATATTGTTTGATATTTTGACAAAAATTGACAATTTATATACAATATGCTATACTTTTAGTTGCCTTCGAAACACCGAATTC
>CAYHYQ010000070.1:0-4453 GCA_964360715.1 uncultured Candidatus Saccharibacteria bacterium | reverse complement strand
CACTGCCACGAGAGTATCGTGGTAATCCAGTACTTTGAGGAGATAAAATGAATGCAAAGAATCTCGGAATCGCCGGTGCTGTATCGTCACCCATTATCGGCGTTGCGGCTTACGGCCTGTATTCGTCCGGAAGGCCGACCTACGCCCTGATCTGGGGAGTGATCGCGCTCATCTTGGCATACCTCTCCATCGTCAACTTCAGGACGGCTAGACAACAGAGTCGCGGTCACTGACGCATTAACTCACTCCCGTACGAACCCACAACCAAACCCGCTTGTCGGGTTTTTTATTACATGCGTGACAATATCATAATTTTTGCTACACTGATTGCCGGTGGTTTAACAAAAGGAGGCCGCTTGAAAACTGAGAAAGAAACGACAAAAGGATATGCCCTCATTCTGGGCGGCACACGTGGTTTGGGCCGTGAAATCGCACTTGCGCTTCAGCAACGTGAACAACCCACAATCGTGCTCGGCCGCTCCGTTGAAAAAGTAGTTCTGCGCGGTCAACAAGTACAGATACGCTGCGACTTTGAACAGCCGGACAGCGTATCTGGTGCCATACGCATTCTTGAAATCGGAAAGTACGATATTCGCGACTTTTACTGGGTCGCCGGCACGCTGAATAAAAAGCCATTTCACGAATTGAAGAGCGACGAACTGTTACGCGAGCTGGATGTCAATTTCCGCAATCCCCTGCCTCTCGTGCAATTCGCATGGAAAGCATTGCAGAAAGATGCGAGTCATCCTGTAAAGATTTTCTGCGTCGTATCTTCGCGTAGCGGCCTCATTGCGCGTGAAAATGAAGCGTTGTATTGCGCTTCGAAGTTCACGCAGATCGGTTTCACCCGCTCACTGGCACAAGAAAGCAAAAACCCGCTTGTAGATATTTGGCTCATACTACCCGGCGGTATGAAGACCGAAGGTTTCTGGGAAGGCCAAAAGCCAGCTGATTTTGATAAATTTCTTGAGCCGGCCAAAGTCGCGGCACACATTTTGGCAAGCATATATGTCGCGTACGGTGAAAATGCCGAGACGCGTGTTTACACGAATATTCATGAGCTTGAAATCCAGCGCGGCTCGCTCTAGTAGTCATCCCTCTCCTCGGAGAGGGATTTTTGTTAGAATGAATTTATGACCACTATATTTCAGAAAATTCTAGCATATATCGAGTCCATTGAACCGATCTCCTCAGCGATAAATCCCCAACTTCGTTTTGGCCGTAACTTTCTTGGTCAATGGTGGTTAATTGATAATAAAGTTACTCTTTCAGGCACTTATATGGAAGGATTATGGCGTCATACCTATGCCACCGCCCAACTCAATAACACAAAACCACACCGCGTTCTCATGTTGGGGTTTGGCGCCGGTTCAATGGCTTATGAATTATTGCGCTTAGCCCGACGCTGGCCAACTATGCCAAAGATTGTCGGTATCGAGTGGGACCCGGTGATACTTACTGTTGGCACTACGGTCTATGGCCCGACATTTGATCAACGTAATGTACACCGTCCACTTACCGCAATGACAATTATTGATAGTCCGCATTTAGTCGTACACCCAATTGATGTCAGTAATTTTTTGAAAAATAATGCCGTTACCTACGATTTGATAGTTATTGATCTTTTTGAAAGCAACACACCGTCGGTACTCCTGTCTAACTCTGATTTTATACAACAGATCAAAAATAATCTTGAACCTGCCGGATGTTGTATTGTTAATGTATATAAATCGGTAGAACAATTAGCGCCATTCTGGCGAAAAATATTTACTCGGTTCGAAACATCACGATACAAAACAAATACCATTATGTATCTGAAGCCATGAGAATACTCGCGCCGATAGATATTCCCATAGATTACGAAGATTTTAGGCAATCGGAGTCCTATCGCAGGGCCTGGCTGTATCCGAATGTGAATGGCATGGTTTCACATACACCCCGGCCTGGTCGAGCACTTGTCGGCCAACCCGGCCGATACGGTTGTACATGGACCATTGGTCCGCTCACAATTGCAAATTTTCGTTCCGCAACGAAAGAGCCCGATATAGCTGAGTTACGAACTCATGGCTGGCATGGTTTTGCTTTCTGGATACCGTGGCGCGGTACGATCGTACCGCAGTCGTGGCGATTGATACCCTGGCCATGGCGAAGTAACACGCAAGTAACCCAAGGTCTTAGTATTGTTCATAATGACTATCAGCAGTATTGGAATCAACGAACGCGCCGTAATCTCGTGACATGGCAACGCGCCGGTGGCATTATAGAAACCGGCTCGCGAACCGATTTTATAAATGGTTTAGCAAAGGCGACACTCACACCAGCTATACGTCAGCAAACACATGCACAACTTGACGTTGCATATGAATCGGCCTGCCACTATATACTGGCACGCGATATAACAGGTATCTTATTGGCCGGTCTGGCTGTGGCAGATTATGCTAACGCTCAAACTCACTTGGCTGCATACAGTACACCGGAAGGCATGGCTGTCTGCGCCGCAACCGGTCTTATTAACTTTTGGCATAAACAGGCCTTGGCGCAAGGTATAAAGTATTTGGATTTCGGTAATCTCTGGCGCCCGGGCGATCCAAAAGAATGGCGCGGCTTTGCCGAGTTTAAACGCAATTTCGGACCACTTGAAATTTATATCGAGGGTGCGTATTACCGTCTTTTCTAAAAGGACTTTACGAGGGCATGCACGCCGCGATTTATGATATACGCTGTGATAATACCGATAGCCGCGCCCGCAATGATGTCACTGGGCCAGTGCACACCCACAAAGACACGGCTGATGCTTACGAGAATCGCGCCGGTATACGCCAGATAGCCGAACTTGCGGTTGTATAGATAAACGCCAGTCGCCAAACCGAAAGCAAACGTGGCATGGCCGGACGGAAACGACCAGCCGCTTTCCAATATCAATTGACGAACGGGCAAAAATTCATACGGCCGCGGCCGGGCAAACAATAATTTTAAAATCGTACCTACGCCAAAGCGTGCAACTACAGCTGAAATTAATGCCACAAAAACCGCCAAGCGATGCGGCGCGCGCGGTTTCACAAACCACAGCACAATGAGTCCGGCAAGCATTATCCATAATAAATAGACCGCGCAAAAAACACCGAGCGCATCAAGCCACGGCCAACGCCCGGCTAAATTGTTTAAAGTAAAAAATAATGTCTGATCCATGTATTAAAACCCGCAGCTGCGCGGGTAGGGCTAACCATTGGGAAACAGATAGCGCGCGTGTTCTTTGGCAATTGACAACTGTGTTAGCCGATCGGTGGGTACAAGACGTTTATCACGCTGAACCGGCCGCGCCCGGCCATTAGCGAACGTGGCTAACGTACTGATGACCAACGCGTGCTCTACCGGCAAGACACGTTTGGCCAGCATTTCAACGTCATCTTTCGGCTCAATCAGCACGCGTTGCGTGGCAATGAGTGCGCCACCATCGTACTCGGCATTGGTAAAATGCACCGTTGCTTCCGTCCACGGTTCAAGCATACCACCCATTCTGACATAGAGCAGGCGCGTGGCATGCGCGGCCCGGCCGAACATGCCTTGGCCGCCGAAATCCGGATACCCCGGATCCAAGGGCGCCGGGTGCTGATTGATAACGCGATTGGAAAACGCGGCTAGTACATTGGGTGGTGTTAGTTTCAACCAACCAAGCTGAGCGATAATATCTATGCGCCAGCGCTGGCAAGCATTAATTATCGCCTCACCCCATATATCGCGCGAAGGAAAATCACGAGGGTTGAGTACAAGATTCGTATCGCCGTCAGTAAAACCCAACAGCCGCGCGCGTTGTAAACTGCCGGCCGAGAGTTTACTGGCAATATGACCAACTACAGCCAGTCCTAAATGCCGATACTCATTTGCGGCCCGTACCACGGCTTCAAATGTTGAACCGCTTCCAGATGTCAAAACACAGATCCGCAGAGGTTTATTCATCAAAACACCTCCCTGACTCATCAAATCATGCTTGGCTTCATTTGTAAAAAGTGTAGTGCTCATGAGCGTAGTGTCTCGACATCCAATCCGAGTATCTTCATCAACTCATCGGGTTTGGCCGGCCCGATGCGTAAAATCGTGGGTCGCACGTTTGAAAGATCGAGAATGGTAGATGCCGGCGAACGCGGTAAAATACCGGCATCAAGAATGAGGTCGGGCTTCCAGATTGAATGTTGAAATGATTGGATGACTGTATGAATATTGCCCGTACCTTCTTCCCCGGAAAAATTGGCTGACGTGGCAGTGATTGGATAGCCAAACACCGCCAGTAAACGTTCGACAAAAGGAAAATTCGGCACGCGAATACCGATATTACGCATGCCAGCCGAGACAATTGTCGGGATAACCGTTTTGCGCCCCAAAATAACTGTCGTTGGTCCCGGCCAAATTTGTTTCAAAATTTGTTCAAGTTTTGGTGAGACATGCGCCATCTCCC
>CAYHYQ010000069.1:0-4468 GCA_964360715.1 uncultured Candidatus Saccharibacteria bacterium | reverse complement strand
AAAATCCCTCCGATAAATCGGAGGGATTTTATATTACTCTGAAAAATTTTAACCGTGATTTGCCACATTGCGCGCCACACCAAAACCCGCTAGGAGCGCAACTAGCGATGAACTGCCAAAACTTATAAAGGGCAACGGCAGACCGGTCAATGGAATCATGCCGCTGATGGCGGCGATATTAACAAAGGATTGACCGATGACCCATACCGCCAGACCGAGCACAAACAAGCGGCCAAAATCGTCAGGCGCCGCGCGGGCAATTATAATTAACGTGCCGGCCAATATAACAAATAGACCCAGGACCGCCGCCGCGCCCACAAAACCAAGTTCTTCGACAACAATGACGAAGATCGAATCGCCGACCGGTTCAGGTAAAAAGCGCAACTTTTGCTGACTCTGACCAAAACCAAGGCCAAACATACCACCGGAACCGATACCGATTAACGACTGATTGATGTGATATGAAATACCTTGCGTATCATTGTCACGATTAAAGAATGTTTTTATCCGATTCAAGCTGTGCGGGGAAACAACAAATAAAATACTGAGGAGTATAGCCATGCCGGCCACAATGCCGACAAATTGTGAAAGTTTAGCTCCGGCAAAAAAATAGAGGGCTAAAATAATGGCCGCGATAACAACCAGTGTGCCGTAGTCCGGTTGTTTTGCAATCAACAATACCGCAAAGGCAAGCACCAGCAGAAAAGGTATGAGCGCGTACGTATTGTGTGACGCGACGCGACGTTGGCCGAACCAAGCCGCAAAGTATAGCACGAGACCGAGTTTCAAAAATTCCGAGGGCTGGAATGATATTGGACCGATACTTATCCAACGAAATGAACCTCTGACCGCATAACCGATACCGGGTACGAAGACACCTGCGGTAGCAACTAAGGCCAACACAAGAAATACTATCGCCCAGCCGCGCAGTTTACGATAGTCAATGCGCGAGATAACAAAATATAAAATCAAACCCGGTAGCGCGCCAAAGAGAATCTGACGCGATATGTAATGATACGCGGTTCCAAAATGTTTTTGACTGTCAACAATACCCGCCGAATAAACCATAGCCAAACCGAAAAAAACCAATGCACAGATAACGCCTGTTAAAACCTTACCCGCGCCGGACGTGTGTTTCGAAACCATAGCTTAACGATTAAACAACAAGGGGCCGATTTTTGAATCCACAAGAAAGAGTATGACGCCTAGAATAGCGCCGATAGCGGATACCATCCAAAAACGCATTGTAATACGTGTCTCATGCCAACCTTTGGCTTCAAAGTGGTGATGAATCGGGGCTGAAAGAAACACTTTTTTGCCGCGCAATTTTTTAGAAATTACCTGTACGATAACCGAGAGTGACTCTATCAGAAATATGATGCCGATAGGAATCAGGAGTAATGGTGTGTTGGTCAACATGGCAATCGTACCCAAAACCACACCCAGTGACATCGAACCGGTATCGCCCATGAAAAACCGCGCCGGAAAAATATTGTGCCATAGAAAAGCGATAAGCGCACCGATAATGGCCGCGATGAAGACAACCAAATCCATACGCTGTTGATCAAAAGCAATAACCGCGTAAGCGGCAAACATAGTGAGAAATACGCCGCCGGCTAAACCATCAAGGCCGTCGGTTTCATTGGCCGAAAATGATGTGGCCACGATCACCACTATGAAAAATGGAATATACCACCAACCGAATGAAACATCGCCCAGAAAAGGAACATTAACAATATGTCTTCCCAACTTGGCGTAAAACCACCACGCACCCACGGCGGCCGCGAGCAAATAAAGTAAGATGCGCGAACGCATTTGTAAACCGCCGCCGCGCGGACCGATACGCAAGATACCCATCAGATCATCTATGAGGCCGAGCACGCCGCCAAATACCAGCAAGCCCAGCGGTAACCATGTTTCCGAACGTGAAAAGAAATTAACTCTAGACCAAAAACCGTCAACGGTCCGCGATAAGAACCAGAATAACAGTGTGAGTAATGTAACCGTGCCCCAAAGCAAAACACCGCCCATTGTCGGTGTACCTTCTTTCTCTTTATGCAAACTGTGAAAAACCGGCGCATCGACGGCCGAACGCAATTGTTTACCAAGTCGGTATTTGTGCAAAACACGGACCCATAACGGTGTTAAAAATAATGTAGCAAAAAACGCAATAGCAACCACGGTAAAAACCCGAACAACCTGAAAAACGGTAAATGTTTGTGTTACTTCCATTTGTGTGCTTTTTGCGCCCAGTCAATAAGTGTTTTTGTATCGGTAAAACGACTATGTGAACCGAGCACGACGGAAATTATCGTATCATCATTACCATTAATGGCAACAGTAAGCACCATCGTCCCTTGTGCTTCTTCAGTATACCCCGTTTTGCCGCCAATGATACCCGCGATTTTTCCCAACAATTTATTAGTACTGATCAGGTGATGAATTATCGAACCATCGGCTGATCGAACGTCAGCTTCCGGCATGCGCAGAATTTGCCAAATTTGCGGGTATGTTGAAATTTTTTGGGCTAAAATTGTGAGATCGGAAACCGTTGAATATGAGCGTTTATCCAAACCGGCGGCATCATAAAAACTACTATTAAACATGCCAAACTGACGGGCTTTCTCGTTCATCCTTGCCACAAAATCTATATCGCGTTTGGCGGCGGCATGGGCGAAAGTTATAGCCGCATCATTTGAGGATTTGATAAGCATAATTTGTAAAAGGTCAAAACCTTTGATACGTTCATTTTTTAAGAGATCCGCGCCCAGACCATCAACGTTCAAATCTTCGGCCGCCGCGATATAGATATCATCGAGCGGTAAACTTTCAACCACAACGACAGCACTCATCAATTTCGTAACTGAAGCGATCGGCAATTTTTCATCTCGATTCTTGGCAAACAAAAAACGATTCGCCGCGACATCATAAACCCCGGCGGCACCGGCATCAACGGTCGGCTCGGCAAGGCCAAAATCACGGATCGGCCAGTAGCTAACTTCAGAAATTGGCGCGATAAAAGCGCGCGCCTGCAGTTGTTCAACGGTGCGCGGTATGGCAGGCGTATCGGCCTGAGTATAGGCGCGCCAGCCGAGTACGGCTAAAAAACCCATGAGCGTGCCGGTACCAATCGTAAATACATAAGTACCGAACTTCATTCTTTCTTCGATGCGAGGTGTAATTCCCGCAGTTGCTTCGAACTTATTTCAGCCGGCGATTGCATCATCAAATCGCGCGCATCACCGGTTTTTGGAAATGGAATAACTTCGCGAATGTTGGGTTCATCAGCCAACAGCATAATCAGGCGATCAAGACCCCAAGCGATACCGCCGTGCGGTGGCGCGCCGAACGAAAATGCTTCAAGTATATGACCGAAATCGCTTTGGATTTTTTCCTCGCTCAAACCGATAATTTCCAGCACAGCCCGCAAGGCCTCGGCACGATGATTACGAATACTACCGCCACCGATTTCACTGCCATTGAGCACGACATCATATTGCGAGGTTATAATTTCGGCAATACTTTCGTGCTTCATAAGCAACTCGCGATATTCCGGCTTGGGCGCGGAAAACGGATTATGCGTAAACGTCCAACCGCCGTCTTCGGTCTTTTCAAAAAATGGAAAATCAATAACCCAGCAAAATGCCAAAAGATTCGGATCATTTTTATCCTCACGGACATCCGGCCGATCGGTTTTATATTTTGCCATTGCCTCGGCATACGTTAGACGCGGAAACGGAATTTGTTGAATACGTTTTTCGGGTGTCAGTTTTTGCACCAATTCAATGAGCAACCCTTCATTCAACGCCATAACATCTTCCCGCTCGACAAACGACATTTCAAGGTCGAGCTGTGTAAATTCCGGCTGACGGTCACCGCGTGTGTCCTCATCGCGGAAACAACGCGCAATTTGGAAATAGCGTTCGACACCACTTACCATTAAAAGTTGTTTGTATTGTTGAGGTGACTGTGGCAAACCGTAGAAATTACCGCTGTATAAACGCGACGGCACAACATAAGTACGCGCGCCCGTATCAACCGTGGCCTTCGTTAGAATCGGCGTTTCAATTTCATAGAAACCCTTACCATCAAGATAATCACGGATGTGTTTAATAATACGATGGCGCAATAAAAGATTCTTCTGCATGCGTGCACGGCGCAAATCAAGATAGCGATATTGCATGCGATGTTCTTCGCCGATTGTCCGTCCGTCACTTTCGATGTCAAACGGCGGCGTCTGGGCTTCGGCTAACACTTCGATACCATCGGGCTGTAATTCAACGCGGCCGGTTTCGATATCGGGATTCACCATTTTTTCCGGTCGGGCAGCAATAGTGCCTGCGATCTTCAAAACCCACTCGGGCCGTATCGTGTTGGCAATGTCATATAATTCTTTCTGATGCGGTGTAAACACAACTTGAATCATGCCCGAACGGTCGCGCAAATCAATAAAAATAATTTTGCCGTG
>CAYHYQ010000068.1:0-4497 GCA_964360715.1 uncultured Candidatus Saccharibacteria bacterium | reverse complement strand
ATCCCTCCTCATAAAATTATGCAGAGGCGTGATTTGCCCGATCGTATCTATAAAGTTGAAACCGGTAAATTTCGCGCGCTCGTGGCTGAAGTCAAAGCCCGTCACGCGATCGGCCAGCCGGTACTCATCGGCACGGTCTCGATTGCCAAAAATGAATTACTTTCAGTCATGCTTGAACGCGAAGGCATTCCGCATCGCGTTTTGAACGCCAAAAATCACGAACAGGAAGGGGAGATTATCGCGCAAGCCGGTCGTTATGGCACGGTAACCGTGGCTACAAATATGGCCGGCCGCGGCGTGGATATTATTTTAGGTGGTAATCCGCCCGATGCTACGGAAGCCGAGCGCGTGCGTGCCGTCGGTGGTTTGCATGTCATCGGTACGGAACGCCATGAAGCTCGCCGCATAGATAACCAGCTACGCGGCCGTGCCGGGCGCCAAGGTGATCCGGGCTCATCCCAGTTTTTTGTTTCAACCGAAGACGAAGTCATTCGTATTTTTGGCGGTGATCGTCTACATAACATCATGGACAAGCTTGGTGTCGGCGAAGATGATGTCATTGAAAACAGCTTTGTTTCGCGGGCCATCGAACAGGCGCAATCGAAAATCGAAGGCCATAATTTTGACACCCGCAAATATGTGCTCGAATACGACGATGTGGCCAATAAACACCGCACTGTCATCTATGGCTTGCGCAACGAGATACTCGAAGGTACGCGTGAGGGTAGTATCGTGCTCGAATATATTTACGAAACGATTGATGAGATTATCGGTGCGCACATGCCGGCCGGCCTTGTGCCGGAAACTGAAGTCATAATCGCCGCCCTTACGGCAATTATGCCCAATGATGTGTTATCAAAAAATGATCTTGAACACACAATTGAAAAAGGTAGCGCCGCCAGCGTTACCGAATATGTACATGATATTGTTGATGTCGCTTATCGCGCGCGGGCTACCGAATTCGGCGCCGAGGGCTTAAAGCAACTCGAAAAAGCCGTACTTTTGCGTGTAATAGACGAACTCTGGGTCAGTCATCTTGAAGAACTTGAACACTTGCGTGAATCCGTGCGCTTACGCGCCTACGGCCAGCGTGATCCACTCATTGAATATAAAATTGAAGGTCAGCGCTTATTCAACGACCTCATGGCCGCCGTGCGTCAGCAGGTGGTACAGCTATTCTTCAAAGTAAATGTCGTGCGTCAACAACAGCCACGCGACATGCGCGAGCATTACGATGACACTACTGTGTCGCAATCCGGCGTCCAGAAAATGATGTCTGACCAGCAGTCAGTTCACAGTGCCGAACCAATCCACTCCGACAAAATCGGTCGCAACGACCCCTGCCCCTGCGGTTCTGGTCTCAAATACAAAAAGTGCGGCCTCATTAACGCTCCACAACATACTCAAAGCTAATATGACAAAGAGGCAATCAATTGCGTGGGTTATCGCGAGTATTATACTCTCGTTTCTAGTCCTAAGTGTCTTTGTTTCAAAACCGTTGCAGGAAACAATTACGTTATTTATACAAGCACACAGTATTTTGGGGCCGCTAGCGGTTATTATTGTACGGTTTATAACTATTGTTCTGGCGCCACTGCCCAGTGCGCCGGTGGCTTTCGCGAGTTTGGCGGTTTTGCCGTGGTGGCAGGCGCTTATCTATAATGTTATCGGCGTGCAGGCGGGAATTATCGTCGCATTTTTTATCGCGCGTAAGTTTCGCGAACCGATCGTGCGTTATGTCGCGCCCTTGCAAAAGGTTCATGAATGGCAAGATCGGCTTACGCAAAAACAGCAAATCACCGCGTTCGTTGCGCTACGATTTATTTCACTGGCCGTGTACGATGTCGTTAGTTATGCCGCCGGGCTTTCAAAACTTTCTTTCAGAACATTCTTTTTCGGCTCGCTCCTTGTAGATTTACCGATGATGTTCCTGTTTTTCTATGTGGGCGGCATCGCCTATTCTTATAGCTTATATATAACTATATTCTTTGTTTCACTTCTTGTTCTCGGTTTATTAGTGCTAAGATTTATACAGAAACGACATACTATATAAATGAAACTCCTACTTACCTCGGCCGGTATAACGAATACATCAATAGCCAAAGCTTTGTTTGATCTGGTTGGCAAAGAACCAAAAGATACCTCTCTAGTTTTTATTCCAACTGCGGCTAATGCTGAGCAGGGCGACAAAAACTGGCTTATAGAAGATTTAGTAAATTTGCAAAAACTCGGTCTGAAATCAATCGATATCACTGATATCGCATTGAACGATGAGATGTTATGGAAATCAAAACTTGTGGTGGCAGATATCTTATTTTTTAAAGGTGGTGATGAGTATTATCTGATGGAATGGATTAATAAATCGGGTTTAGCCGTTCTATTACCAGAATTACTAAAAACAAAAGTATTTGTCGGTGTCAGTGCTGGCAGTATGGTAACAAATAAAGATTTACCGACCGCTATCTCGCAAATCGTATACGAAGAAGATTTTGATAAAAAAGAAAATGTCCCCGCTCTGAATTTTGTAGATTTTTATTTTTTACCACATCTTAATTCCCCGTATTTTAAGAGTGTCCGTGAAGATATAATTCGAAAAGCAACGGTTGGTATGATAGAAAAAATCTATGCTCTTGATGACAATTCAGCTCTTAAAATTATTGATGGTAAAGTAGAAATTGTTAGTGAAGGTATCTGGTTCGGAATTAATATATGAATTTTAAAGATATACAATCAGAACTACATTCATGCGCGCCAGCGCTAAAAATGGATGCATCAATTGAGGAGACAGAACGTACTGAGCAACATTATAAAGAATTATTACGAAAGTGTGCAGAATCAGATGATCCAGCGGTAGCTTTACTTGTTGCAAAAACTCAAAAAGAGATTGGTTTTATTTTAAAATATAAATCATATGGGATTAAAGCCACAACGCCATTAGGTTTCTCTTTATTCTTTCTCGAACCTGATCAGGGATTCAGTTTCCAGCGCCACCGTGATTTTAAAATAGAAGTTTTTCATTTTCTGGAAATAAAAAATGAAAAAAGCTTCGCGTTTTTGTGTGAATCAGATGATTGGGAGAAAGCATATAAACCGGAGAAGTTTTCGCAATGGCTGAACGGTGTACACGACGAAGCATATGCGAAATTATGTTACACCCCTAAACCGGGCGATGTACTACGTGTTGATCGGCCAGGTATCGTGCATACGGCCATTGGCTGTGTATTGGAAGAATATGCCAATGTTTCAAGCGATATGGTTGATCGTCTGCATGATCAGAATAAAAGTAGAACCATATCCATGCATTACACACGCGAATATTTTTTAAAGATGCTGAGTAGATTGCAATACCCTCGGCAGTCACAACTTGTACAACACACACCAACTGGTTTTAGTACTCATCATTTAGAGAGTGAAGATACACCAGCTCGAATAAAACTCTTAGAAACCGATACAGTTATAGCACAACGTGTTTTTCTAAAGCCGGGCGAAACATGGCAGTTAGATACGCATGATGCGTATAATTCACTTTTTGTAAGTGAAGGGGATTTTGTTCATGTTCAACTAATGGCATATAAAAATAAGGTAACTGATGCCACTATGATGCTATCTTTGCACGATACATTTTTGTCGTTACCGCAGAGTTCTTGGCAAATCAAAAATACAGGATTATCACCTCTCAGTTTTTCTATGCTTGCAATACATATGGACCATGCACTACGATGAGTAATTTTACAGAGAATAAATTTATATATGAACATTACTACGCAAGCCGTTATTTTTGACATGGATGGGGTGATTTCGGATACGCAAATTGTGCATGCGACGGTGGAATCGGGATTATTGCATGAATACGGTATTGATCTAACCCCGGCTGAAATAACTCGGCGATTTGCCGGCGTCCAGAATCGTGAAATGTTCCCGCAATTATTTACGGAATATGACAAAGTATTGTCGTCGTTAAAAGAATTAGTGAATGAAAAATGGCGGCGTATGGAAAAATATGAAGGTGAAATCGCCGAAGTACCGGGTACGCGTGAATGTATCGAATCATTAAAGGCGCAGGGTATACCATTGGCGGTGGCCTCGGCCTCAAAGCTTTCGTATGTGCATATGGTTTTAAATAAACTCGGCCTTTCTGAAACATTCAATGCTATTTGTAGTGCCGAAGAAGTGGCAAAAGGTAAGCCCGAACCCGATGTGTTCTTGTTAGCCGCGACACGTTTGAATATAACACCCCCAGATTGTATTGTGATCGAAGACGGCATCAGCGGTATGATTGCCGCACATCGTGGCGGTATGCGTTGCATCGGTTTGGTACGTGAAGGCAATCCGACCGATTATCCGGCTGACATAATTGTTAAAGATTTGCGCGATGTTATAATCACGAAACAATAAGACAAAAGAAAGCTGCCCTAATAAATTCCAATATCATGCCGGCTGACACAACAAACCAAGCAAAAAAATCAATGGCCGCCGGGGCGTTGCTATTCAATAGCG
>CAYHYQ010000067.1:0-4514 GCA_964360715.1 uncultured Candidatus Saccharibacteria bacterium | reverse complement strand
CAAGATAAAGGAGGCCGTATTCGACCGGCGCGATTATAAATATCACGGTCGTGTTAAGGCGCTGGCTGAGGCCTTGCGTGCCGGCGGTCTAAAATTTTAAACATCATGGAAGACATTAAACCAACAACTGCCGCCCAGCCCAGCCAATACAGCGGCCAGCGCCGTGGCGGTGGCCAGCGTGGCGGCGGCGGTCAACGCGGTGGGCGCGATAACCGTGGTCCGCGCGCCCCGCGTGAGAAGGCCGAGTTCGATTCGCGTTTTTTAGATATTGCCCGCGTGGCCCGTGTGACCAAAGGTGGTAAGCGTTTCAGCTTCCGCATTACGGTTGTTATTGGCGACGGCAAAGGCCAGATCGGCATTGGTGTGGCGCAGGGTTCTGATGTCGCCCAAGCCATGCAGAAGGCGACAGTGCAGGCCAAGAAACATCTGATTCGCGTGGCCATCGTGAATGGCGGTACGATTGCTCACGAAGTGTTGTGTAAATATCACAGCGCCGTGGTCTTGTTGAAACCGTCGCGGCCCGGTAGCGGTATCAAAGCTGGTGGCCCGGTGCGTATCATTGCCAAGATGGCCGGTATTAGCAATATAACCGCTAAGCTTATCGAACGTACGACAAATAAAATAAACATCGCGCGCGCGACCATCGGCGCCTTTATGAGTTTAAAGAGCGCTCGTTCATAAACATGCAATTACACGATACACAATTCAGCGATCACCGTGCCTCACGCAAGCGTGTTGGTCGTGGCGGCAAACGCGGTTTTACTTCCGGCCGTGGCACAAAGGGTCAAAAAGCCCGGGCCGGGACGCGCATTCGTCCGGGTTTTCGCGGCGGTGACAACCCAATCTGGAAACTATTTCCGAAACAGCGCGGCGCGAGCAAAAAAACCGATGTCAAACATCGTTCGTTTCAGGTACACTACAATAAGCCAGCCATTGTTGATTTGGATGCCATTAACCGTGCTTTCAAAGATGGTGAGCGTGTTGAGCCGAAAACACTGTTAAAACGGCACTTGGTGATGACAAACACTAATGGTATTAAAGTCCTCGGCGATGGTACGTTGAAGAAGAAACTGATGTTTTCAAAAGTTACCCTTTCAAAGTCGGCTACTAAGAAAGTAGCGGCCGCCGGCGGCACGATTGTCAGTTAGTATGAACAAAATCGCAAAATTATTCCGAATTCCGGATCTACGCAATAAGATATTCTTTGTATTGGCCATGCTGGCTATCTTTCGTTTGGCCGCCGCGATTCCGGTGCCGGGCATTGATGTCTCGCGCTTGAAAGAATTTTTCGCCACAAACCAGTTTTTCAGCTTGATCAGCACTTTTACCGGCGGCGGTCTCGATAACTTTTCAATCGTCATGTTGGGTGTTGGGCCGTACATCACCGCTTCAATTATAATTCAGCTGTTAACCATGATTTTCCCGTCGCTGGAGCAAATGTATAAATATGAAGGTGAGCAAGGCCGCGAAAAAATAAACCAATGGTCGCGTATTCTCACCGTGCCCTTGGCCGCCTTGCAGGGTTACGGCTTCATGGTGTTGTTACAACGCCAAGCTGTTATCGGTTCGTTGTCGCTTCTGGAATGGACGGCGGCGCTAGCTTCGATTATTGCCGGTTCGGTGTTCTTAATGTGGCTGGGTGAACTTATCTCCGAAAAGAGTGTTGGCAATGGCGTTTCCTTGCTGATTTTTGCCGGTATCGTAGCACAGTTAGCCACAGCAATACGTCAGGGTTCGGTTACGTATTCGCCCGATCAATTACTCACATACATTTTATTCGTTGTTATCGGCTTGGTTGTTATCGCCGGCGTTGTGTATTTGTCCGAGGCCCAGCGCAACATACCGATCAACTACGCCCGGCGTGTGCGCGGCCAAAAAGTTTACGGCGGTGTTTCCACATATCTGCCGATGCGCGTGAATAACGCCGGGGTTATGCCCATCATTTTCGCACTCTCGATTCTGTTATTTCCAACCATGATTTCTTCATTTCTCACAACGGTTTCATCGCCGATTATCGTCCGCGCCGCCACATTCGTACGCGATACTCTGCAAAACGGTTGGGTCTATGGCTCACTCTACTTTGTACTTGTCGTGTTGTTTACTTATTTTTACACCGCGGTTACGTTCGATCCCAAATCAATCTCTGAAAATATCCAAAAACAAGGTGGCTATATTCCCGGCATTCGGCCCGGTCAGCCGACGGCGCAATTTCTAGTACACTTGCTCAATCGCGTTACGCTTGTCGGTGCCGTATTCTTAGGTCTCATCGCTGTCTTGCCACAAATTGTGCGTGGCTTGACCGGCATTACCGTGCTCACGGTGGGTGGCACCTCAATTTTGATTGTGGTTTCCGTTGTACTTGAAATTCGCAAATCACTCGACGCCCAGCTCTCGATGTACGAATATTAGGCGGTTATGGGCCAAAAACACATACCACGCGAGACCATGACTTCGTTTGTTGTGGTTTCTCATGGCTTATGACCTGGCAGGGTAAGCCAGTGGCTTTTAGTAGGGATTGCAGTCCTGTAATCCTGTAGTTTTGTAGTACAAAGTGAGATTAAAAACGACCTTCGCGAGAAGGTCTTTTTGTTTTGGACGGATATACTGTTCTCTAAGTCATATGCTACAATTTCGCAATGGATACCAGAGTCGTAATATTCGTCTCGCCGCCCGGTGGCGGTAAGGGGACACAAGCCGATGAGCTGGTGCGGCGGCTTGGTTTTGTACATTTGGAAACCTCAAAGATTATTGAAGATAAATTTAAAACGTCAGACCCTAATGACCCGGTTATTAAACGTCAAAAAGAACTGTGGGCATCCGGTAAGTTAATGGATTCGGATGTGATTATGGCTTGGATTATAAATCGCATCCGTGAATTGGCCGAACAGAAACAAAGCATTTCATTTTCCGGTTCACCACGAACTATGTCCGAAGCTGAAACCGAATTGCCTTTGCTGGCACAGTTATATGGCATGCAGAATATTTATATTTTTCATGTGTATGTGAGTGAAGAGACATCAATCGAACGCAACAGCCAACGCCGCATCTGTGAAGCCCAGCGTCACCCCGTACCCTCGACACTAGAGCATAAAGATGTCACTGTATGTCCATGGGACGGCAGTGCTTTAGTGCGGCGCGCGCTCGATACCGCCGAAGTTATTCAGGAACGCTACCATGTTTATGAGAAAGAAACCGAGCCCATTGTCGAATTTGCCCGCCACCACGGCTACCATGTTGTTGATTTATACGGCGAGCGGCCAATTAGCGAAGTAACCCAAGATATACTCCATGTCCTTGATGGTACCTACAAAAAACCCAGCGGAGATTGAAACCATGGCTACCGGTGGCCGTATTGCCGCGCGCATTTTACAGACGCTGGCTAGTGAAGTTAAACCTGGTATGAGTACCGGCGAGATAGATATCCGGGCGCGTGAATTGATTCGCGAAGCAGGCGTGAAGCCGGCTTTTTTAGGTTACAACAATTTTCCGGCCGTGATTTGTGTTTCTATAAATGACGAAGTGGTACACGGTATTCCCTCGCCGAAACGTATTTTAAATGAAGGCGATATTGTCGGCTTAGATTTCGGTATTGTTTATGATGGCTGGAATCTTGATACGGCAGTAAGTATTTTTGTTCCGAGGTCTGGAGCGGATTATGGAGCCGAGCGGGCAGGGTTGGCTCGCAAGGCGAGCCAGAGCGAGGCGGAATCCTCGGAGCCGCCTCGCCGGGGCGGCGAGAATGAGCGAGAGGCCTCGAGAATAAAAATACAAAATGAGCTTCGCAATCCGCTCGAAGACACGACACCTGGTACCGATAAGGTTTTAGAATTAATAGAAGTTACAAAACAAGCGCTTGATATTGGCATTGCCCAGGCACAAATAGGCAATCATGTTGGAGCGATTGGCCATGCGATACAAACATATGTTGAACAATACGGTTTTGGCGTGGTGCGTGACTTAGTTGGCCACGGCATCGGCCGCAAACTACACGAAGCGCCACCGGTGCCAAATTTCGGTTCGCCAACCGAAGGCCCGATATTAAAAGAAGGTATGGTGATTGCCATCGAGCCCATGATTAACGCTGGGGATTGGCGTGTTACTCTCGACGCCGATAACTGGACCTACCTCACCAAAGATGGCTCTCTTTCAGCCCATTTTGAACACACTATCGCCATTACTAAGGAAGGCCCACAGATATTGACTATTTTATAAAATATATTATACTAAACAAGTACATTTTGTTCCTTGATTTTTGGATGATAAATCCGAAGGAGGCCTTGTAATGAATGTCTTTCCAAGCTTCACCACCTTCAACCTCGCCGCCTTCCTTGCGAGCTGGAAGAAGTTATATCTCGAGGTGTTCAGTATTACGCTCGACCCCGAGCGCATCGCTCTGCCGCCCGTGGAAGAGGCATTGGGTGCAGGTGTCGTCATGCACCCTGATGTGACCATCGAGCACATTCTTGCCGAAATCAAGAAGCGTACGGTAGGTGATCTCCTCTGGCGCTATACGG
>CAYHYQ010000066.1:0-4574 GCA_964360715.1 uncultured Candidatus Saccharibacteria bacterium | reverse complement strand
GCGCTGTTGAGAAATATTAATTACAAGGTGGTCTGATTGAGGGCTGTCCGTAGGGGAAAAGGGCTAAATATAAAGTACAATACTTTATATTATATAGCAAGTTTGTGAACAACTCCGGTGCCACGTCGGGATAAAGGGCGGTATACTGGCTACATGTCGTATTTTGATTCTAGAAAATAAATAATGACAACTCTGTTTCATCAGATTTTCATATTCATACGCGATACGGTGTTTTTGGCTCTGGGTCGCGAGGAAGCGATACGGCTCGCGCAGGCCGTGAGCGTGGCACTGCCATTTTTAGAACGTTTAGCATATGTTTTACTTGGTATTGCTTTGGCCGCGCATATTATTTTCGCGTGGTCGCAACGCGTGCCGCCCTGGCGCTACTTTGGCTATGTATTTCATCGCCTAACCATAGTTCTAGGTTTAGCGCGGCGTTACGAGCCATGGGGTACAGTGTATGACGCGGTGACAAAAAAACCGTTGGCCGCGGCACGTGTCGAAATACTCAATAAGCAGAGTCGGGTGATGGAAACAAAAAGTACCGATGCGCGCGGGCGCTACAGTTTTTTGATTAACACTGAATCACTGCTCGGTGATGACGTAACATTCATGTTGCGCGCCGTAAAACCGAATTATGTATTTCCTTCAAAATTTATTAGACCGCCGCATGATGGCGTTGATTACGACAACATTTATATAGGCGGCTTCGGTAAATTTGAAAGCGGCATGTTGATTGATTTTGATATTCCGCTCGATCCATTGCCGTTACCGGCGAGTATACATCCCGCGCATACTACCAGTAACGATTTATTGCGTGCGACCGCGATTATTCTATATCGCATTGGCGGTCTCATCGCGATTGTTATAACACCCTTCATTAATGTATCCGCGTTTCACGCCGTCATGTTTCTCACGGTGCTCGGTATTGCCGCGTATGCCGTAGGCAGTGACAAAAAACAGCCCTATGGCCGAGTTGTTGAAAAGAAAACAAAAAAACCGATACCGCACGCGCTCGTTACATTAAAAAACAATGAGGGTATTCAAAAATCATTTACCGTAACCGACGATGCCGGTGGTTATTTTATGCTGGTAGAACCGGGTGCGTACTTATTTACAGTTCGCATGCCAGCCGGTAGTCACGATGATAGGGTTTATCAAAAACGAATTCATACCAAAACCGGCTGGGTCGCTGAGAATGTAAAAATATAAAAGAAGGTTTGACGGTTGCTGAAACAACCACGGTATTGTAAAATCTCGGTATATGCGCGTTACATTTCATATAATTCTCGTTATTATTCCGTTCATAATACTGGCTCTGGCAACCGGTCATCTTGAAGTTGGCGGCATGTGGCCGTATATGCTCGGTCTTTTGTGTTACGCCGCCATGTACTTTACGGCGCGTACGGCTTAATATAGATGTATATTTATGCGTCGGGTATTAGCACAAGGCCTTATAGTGGTAGGCGCAGTCGCGCTCGCATACGCGGGTTTTGCCGCGCAGAGTAATCCCTGCGCACAGCCCGTTGAATATGCAATCGGTTCCATTGATGGCCGTTTCGGTATCAGCGTAGCTGATATTACACGTACGGCTTCAATCTCGGAATCACTCTGGGAGCAATCATTGCAACGCAATTTATTTCGTTATAATCCCGATGCTTCGCTTAAAATAAATTTGGTCTTTGATCAACGTCAACAAAATACGCAAGATGAAAAGTCCAAGCGTGCCGATATAACGCAAACGGCTTCGTTGTATGGAGCCATGGTTGGCGATCATAGCACACTGGCTCGTAAATACACAACACAAGTAAACGCTTATGAAAAATTAGCGATTACATACCAAAAACGTTCCGACAGTTATGCGCAAGCAGTAACGTATTGGAATAGTCACGGTGGTGCGCCCGAAGCTGAATTCAACACGCTTGAACAGGAAAAATTAGCGTTGGCCAACATGTATGCTGAAATCGAAAAACAGCGTAAGATATTGAATAGCTTTGCAATACGCGTTAACACACTTGGCACAAATATCCAAAATCTCGTACAGAAACATAACTCTGAGATTTCCACTTATAATAGTCGTTTTGGTAAACCACAACGTTTTGAACAAGGTGATTATATACCCGGGATGATAACCGTTTATCAATTCCGCGATACCTCTGACTTAAAACTTGTCTTGGCGCATGAACTCGGCCACGCGCTCGGTTTAGAACACACTAACGAACCCAGCGCGATGATGTACTATCTTATGGAACAACAAGATCGTATTCATCCGGCCATCACTCAAGCCGATAAAGATGCCGTCAGTGCGCTCTGCCATTTAAAATAATGTGCTATAATAACGCCAATGATTTCCAATCTCAAAAACCTCGGCTTATCTGAAAACGAAGCCCGCGTGTATTTGGCCATGATGGAGCTCGGCCCTTCTACAATGCTTGAGATATCAGCCAAGGCCTCGGTGAACCGGCCCACGGCGTATGTACAAATTGAAGCGTTAAAAAAGCGTGGCCTGGTAAGTACGCATATGCGCGGCAAGAAAACCGTATTCATAGCCGAAGCACCGTCACAGCTCGAATTCATGCTCGACCACGAGCTAAAAGCAGTCGAGGAAAAAAAGAGTGAGCTTGCAAAAGTGCTTGGTCAGCTTGAGTTGATGCACGCGCAGACCGATTCAAAACCGATCGTCCGTTATTTTGAAGGCCGTGAAGGTATTCTCAAAATGCAAGACGATCTTATTAAATCAACTGTTAAAGAAGTTGTTGCGATTTCCGCCGTTGATGATCTTATTAAGATTTTCCCGGACCACCCTAAAAAACTTTCGCCACGGCGCGTACAGAAAGGTATCTATTCACGTTTTATTTATACTTCGGTGCGTGGCGCCTTTCTTGATGATACGGGTATGCTTCGTGAATCGCGTTTTATAGCGCCGGAAAAATTACCATTCAATCTCGATCTGGCTATTTATGGGGATGTTGTTGCCATTTCGGATTTAAAGGGTTCAGTGTCGGGTATAAGTATTCGGAATAAAGATATAGCAAAATCATTCACCGCCCTATTCGAGTTATTGTGGGCGCTTGCCGGTTCTAAAAATTGAAAAGCCGCCCACCCTTGCGGGGCGAGCGGCGGTACTGCGAGATGTGAGGTTGTTTGCTTATCTCATATCCTCATGTGATGTCACTTCCGTTTGGCGACTTTGAAAAGGGTTATTTGTTGTCTTAGGCGTTCATGCCTGACACAACCCCTCTCGTTCGGTAGTCGCTATTTTCGCAACAGGGTTAGATTCCCATTAACAATTCCTCCGAAGAAGGCGAGTATTCCTCGGAGCCGCGGTGTAGGTGATCGGGGTCGTGGCGACAGTTGTTTTCTCCGGGCATTTACTGGTTATCTCACCAGATGGCCAGGGGAATGGATGCCATCCCGATTTTGGCGTCATTAAATACTCGCTTTCAGTAGTGGCTCCGCTGGGTTAGCGGGCCATTCTTTGTGATGCAGGCCCGTGTCGGGGCCGTGGTGGCTAGGCCGTTGCCTAGACAGGAGCTACGCGGCTACTTAGCATCCGCTGTAAGTATAGCATTTATCGTTTAGCATGTCAAACATAGGTGACATTTTATAAAAAATTACAAAATAATACACTCTTAAAATATCTTAAAAATCACCTGTAGGTGACTATATAATAAGCATAAAATTACCCTTATTTTATAAGGTTTTTTTGTGTTTTTATATTTACTAATGTCAGAAACACTTGACAGGATTTTAAAAGGGAGTATAATTAGGAGAGTAAGCTTTGACACTATCGCAACGGCTGCTGGTTGGTCTCGGAGAGCATCCCTTCTAGAAAAATATCAAGGGAGCTCCCCGAGGCCTGCAAAATGGCCTTGGGGGTAATGCCGGTACGGCGGCTGATCCCATCATTAAGAACTATTCGTATTCCGGACGCCAAGATTTAGATTCATAACGAAGGCGACCGGATACGTGTAGCGCTATCTACTAAACAGTCAATGCAGTAGCATCGCACACTGCTCTGGTGGGTAGAAATCCGGGTTGTCAGCGGAGGGCGCTACCCGGAACCGTATACTTACCCTATGGCGCGCATCTGCGCCGTAGGGACCTCTTCTTCTGGTCCGTAGCTACACGGCCTGCAGTTCCGGACTAGAAGAAGGGTTTGTAGTTTACTGACCCATCACATTTAAAATCAAGGGGGTGGTTGTGGCAGACCAATTAGTAAGAGTTGTCCACAGTGACGAATCCGCCACCGAAATCATATATTGCGTGGGTCGCAAGGTCCACGTGATGGCAACAGAGGTTGGGAGAGAAAGGTATGGATATCTAGGGTTTGTCAGGACGGGCGAGTATCAGTATAAGGTCATCGGAACCTGCCCGTGTTTTGACTGGGTGTACGAAGAGCCAGATGTAATCACCGTCGCCGAGGCGCATCTCGGCTACCGTTTCGACCCTAGCGAGGTTGAAGCGGTGATTAACAGCTAACCAAGGAGGCCAGATGGCCTGGTATTGTAAACAGGAGGTGCTGTTCCGGGGACGGCTGGTTGAGGTCGAGCTTCGCTATCTTGGCTGGAATT
>CAYHYQ010000065.1:1828-4693 GCA_964360715.1 uncultured Candidatus Saccharibacteria bacterium | reverse complement strand
GGCACAATTAAAATAAAAACTAGCGCGCAGGCAGTTCCAAAAAATAAAGCGGTGAGGAGGGTTTTGTTCATTGGGTAACGACTGCCGGCTGGGCCGTCGGCGACGGTTGGCTGGCGGTTGAAGCCGGTGTCACGGGTTTATGTAAATATTGATCCGTTTGGAATGCAACATCCATGGAAAAATCAACGCGGCCGTTTGTCTGCACGGATACTTGACCAACTTCAATATCAATAATAGCCGAATCAGTGTAGAAAGCCGATACTTGGCGGGCAACCGACGTGTAGTTATCGGCGCTACCGCCAAACGAGAACTTCTTACGGTCAACACTGACACTGATTGATTTCAACTTCACTTGAGGAATAATAAGTTTATGCAGTTTTTCAAATGCCTGCGACCATGTGATGTGGGCTTGGATAATGGAGTTTACACTCACAAGTTGCTTGCCCACCATCAACAATTCTTTTTCTTTTATAAGATCGCGGCTATCATCAATTTGCTTAAGTTTTGTATTTATGTCGGCCACCCGCGCGAAAAGGTTGTTGCGATAATTGAGTAAAGCAAAGTAGCCGCCGGCGATAACGAGCAGCGCCAACATGCTCAAAACTAAATTCCGTGTTTGACCCGGAATAACGATATCTATTTTTTTGCGCGTCTGAGGCAGTAATTGTATGCCGCCTTCGGGTGCTACCGGTGCCTCCATGTATCTTAGTATACTATGAGTGCCGACAGTGCGTTATGCACAGTCGTACATTATGTTTCGCGCATAGCTAAACCAACAGCTACCGCTAATGTGAGATTGAGTTCATTTTGGATCGGTGCCAATTCTGGCGCTACGATAACGCGCGCCAGTGCATTGCCGAGCGTAACGTTGATACTGGCTTTATTTTGAAAATACTCGATAAGACCCGGCATATTGGCCAAACCGCCTACAAGCATTATTTTTGCAATTTTCACTTTTTTGGTTTCTTCATAATTTTGCACGACTTTTTTTGTTTCAAGCACAATTTTGTCCACTTTATCGGCAATAGCCGCGATTAAATCCGCACGGTCAGATTTCAAACCTTCGACGCGTTTGAGCTCTTCGGCTTCGGTTGAAGATATTTTCAACATCTGGGCTATGGATTTTGTAACTTCGGAACCGCCGATTTCAAAATCATGATTAATACGTTCCACGCCGCCATCAACAATCACGATTGAAGTACTGCGCCCGCCGATATTTATAACCGCCAACGGTGAAAGGTCGTTGCCGACGATCGCCCGTACGAGCGCGAAACTTTCAAGCTCAAGAACCTTCATCGTCAGGACGGCAAGTTTCATAATTGTTTGATAACGCTTTATTTCTTCCTTGGGTACCGCTACCAAGAATACCTCTACCGAAGCCGGATTGTCTTTTTGCAGTTTTGGATCAGACACGATACCGCCTTTAGCCGGACCGTTTACATTAATGATTGACCAATCGAGCACCACGTCGCTCAAGGGTACCGGCACGTATTTGCGCGCTTCATACGGTATGGCTTTGGCAATTTCTTCTTCAGAAACATAGGGCATGGTAATAACCGTTGTGAATGTCGGGTATGAAGGTATTGAAACCATCGCTTCACGGGACTCGATTTTGCTTTTTTCCAAAACCGTACGCACCGCCCAGGCAATATCCTCTTCCGAAAGCCGTACGGTACCCGTAGTGACGGCCTGTTCAGCCGAAACTTTTAACGCCGCGGCGCCCGGGGCCAAGGCGAGTATGCCGTAATTTTGCAATACAAAACGACCCGACGATTTCGTCATTTCAACAACCTTCACCGATGATGTGCCGATATCAAGACCCAGAACCGTTTTAGAACCAAAAAATGCCATGAATTTATATATATGTTAGCACATCTATATTTAGAGTGTATCAACACCGACTCCAACGTGCGCTATAGTATTGCATATGGGTTTTCTCGATATTCTTTGGCCACGCGTATGTCTTGGCTGTAACATACTGCTACCAAGCACCAGTCAATACGCTTACCTTTGCATCTTTTGCGCCGCAAATATTCCGGAATTGAAGAATCAGAGCTGTATCGGTTGCGGTAACCAGCGGGCCGATGGCAGTACGTGTCATAAATGCAGGCCCGATTGGCACATTACTGCTTGCTATGCTGTCGCACCCTATGGCGCACCACCGATAGAACGCATCGTGACAACGCTGAAGTACCGTTTCATACGTGACGTGGCTAACGATATGGCCGCACTCATGGCAAAGCATTGTGGCGTCCTGGCAAAAAATAAAATTATTACGTTTGTACCGACCAGCACGCACCGTCAACGCTGGCGCGGTTTTAATCAGTCGGAATTGATAGCCAAAAAATTATCGGAAATTACCAATACGCGCTGTATCCCCCTATTGACCAAACGCAAAGGTTTCGGGCCACAGGTTAAGACCGCCGGCCGCGGTGAACGTCTGCAAAACATTCAAGGCGCGCATGCGATACTCGCGAATGAAGTAAGCCGCGTGTCCGGCCAGAATATTATTCTGATTGATGATGTTGTCACGACCGGCGCCACACTCAACGATTGCGCCCGCGCACTAAAAGAAGCGGGCGTTCGCTCCATCACCGGCCTCTGCTTTGCCAAAGCCGAATTTAAATAACTATAAAATACTGAGTATTTAATGTTCTAAGCGCGTAACCCGACGCTCGAGTTTTTCTACGCTAGAGATATCTGTTTTACGAGTAAGTTTTGTATCAATTGATTCAAGGCGATTATCAACGGAATCAAAACGATCATCCATCGTGTCAAGTCGATTTTTTACCTTATCCATATCAATTTTTAGATGTCCTACGTGCGTATCGAGTACTATTACATGTTCGAGTACGAGCTTGACAT
>CAYHYQ010000065.1:0-1728 GCA_964360715.1 uncultured Candidatus Saccharibacteria bacterium | reverse complement strand
AGATGTCCTACGTGCGTATCGAGTACTATTACATGTTCGAGTACGAGCTTGACATCACTTTGAATATTTTCAAGTACAACACCTGCATTATATTCTTCGGTAAGTATTTTTTTCTTCGACATGATTATAGTTTATCAAAGAACCAACACGTGTCAAAATATAGCAGATACAAATCCCGCTCTGGTTCGCAAAAGCTTAATTTGGCTAACTATTCCTCTAGTACATCGGTTGCATTTAGGTAGCCGGATTTGAAGTTATATTTGAGCTGTTCCAAAAAACGTAGGCCATCTTTAGGTAAAAGTTGTTGTTGCGAACCATCTTTCGTATAGTCACGAATACCTTGATTGATAAGCCGCGAAACAAATGGCTCTTCACCGGTGCATTCAACAATATCGTTTTCTACTAAACGACATGTGGCAATAACTTTCTGTATACCCTCCGAATTAAGTTCTAGAATTTTTACAAGTTTCATTTATTTAGTGGATTCGAAACCTTTAATGCGTCGGCGTGTTCACTGGAAATAATATAATCATCGCCAATCAATCCGGCAATAAATTTAATACGATTGATACACGCGGTTGCGGCTTCAGTGTTTATTTGTTCACATAACAGTTCAAATAACAGGCGTTGTTTTTCCTTATCTGCGGCAAATGCTTTTATTTTATTTACGAATACTTCGGGTAAAACAGTATCAAAATAACCACTATTCGTGTGCATTGTATCCACTCCGTAGTCATCGGTAATGTTTTCTTCCTTAGGACAATAAAAACGTCCGCTAAAATAACCACCGATAAGAGTATTCCCGTGATCAATCGCCACTAGCGTACCGTCTTCTTTGACCAAAAAATTTCTAGTATGTCGATCGCGATTATAAAGTATGTAATCCAATAACCAAAGTGATTTAAACGCGTCAATTGTTGTTTTTTGACGCTCCGCAACGGTAGCTGTGTCCCATGTTTTACCATCAGCAATAAATTCTTGCGCGCTACCCGTGAAATTGCCAACTGTTCTGATTACCGTCGACGGTATTAAGCCGAAATCAAGAAAACGATCAACAAGATATGCCGCACGTTCACATCTTTGATGACTATCGAGATTAAGCTCTCTATCCTCATAATCAGCGGGTTTAAATACTGCTCTGCCATCATCTTTCAATTCTATAAGACGCGTAATCTCAGTCCCACCTCCCAACTCACGTTCTGCTGAAACAGGCCGTGACTCAATATCCACTTCTTTGGGTGAGGAAGCAAATTTTCTCTTAGGTTTCGGTTCTATTTGTAACGTATCGAGAGTTGTCTCCAACATGTTAGTCCAATATCGCTTTTACGATTTTGTTGAGATCTTCAAGTGTGGCGAATCTTACGACAATACTGCCACCGCTCGCGCCATTGCGGATGAGCACCGGCGCACCGATAGATTTTGTCAGATTTATTTGCAATTCCTGAAAACGCGCTCCGCCGTTAAGCGCCAGTTTTTTAGCATTGGGTTGCTTTTCGGCTTTGGCCGCTTCTTCAACCATGCGTAAATTAACCCCGCCAGCCAAGATTGCTTTAAAAGCGGCGTTACGTTTGGTTTCATCGGCAAACGAAAGTAAGGTGCGCGCGTGGCTCTTTGAGATTTTACCACTGCGCAAGGCCTGTTTCATGGGTGCTGACAGATTGAGCAAACGCACGGCATTGGCGACCACTTCACGGCTTTTACCCACGTTATTGGCAATGTCTTGTTGTG
>CAYHYQ010000064.1:0-4726 GCA_964360715.1 uncultured Candidatus Saccharibacteria bacterium | reverse complement strand
CGGATTTCTTCTTCTGTTTTTTGATCAAATCGTTTCTGGGTTTTGAGGCCGGAAATGATTATCTCTTCGCCAATGAAGAATGAAACGAATGTGCCGGTTAACAGCATAATGATAACGCTTATAATAATTGACATCTCCGGCGTAAAAAAGGCATAGCGATCGGCCAAATCCCAGATACCCCTCCAGAACAACACGATACCGGTCCCGCCGACAAGAGCGTATAGGGTCGGATGTTGACTCAACCAATGCCGAACACGATCTTCAAGTTTGTCGAAAAAATTAATAACGTATTTAAACATGGTTATTTGCGTTCCTCGAGTATGGCTTCGGCACGGTGTTTTTGGTCGCCGCGCTCGAAATCTATGGTTATCGTGGCGTCAACCTTGAGCGCGTCAATGATGTCAGCTACTTCGGTTTTTTTATCGAGCAAAGTACCGTTGATTGCCGTAATGACATCGTGTTCTTTAATGCCGGCTTTAGCGGCGGGGGAATTGGCGATGACGGCCTCGGCACCCGGTATGTGATCTTTTAAGACCAAAGCCCCGGTTTCAAGCGAGAGTTTGAATTTCTTGGCAATTTCCGGCGTTAGCATAATATATTTTACACCAAGGTAGGGTTTTACAATGCGGCCACTTTTGCGCAAGTCCTCCAAATCGGATTTTGCCCAGTTAATTGGTATGGCAAAACAAATGTTCTGTGCGCCGTAAATGATTGCGGTGTTAATACCAACAACAAAGCCATCGAGGTTGACCAACGGCCCGCCGGAGTTGCCTTGGTTGATGGCAACATCGGTTTGAATCACATGACGCAGTTGTTCGATCATACCGCCATCACCCAGCGCCGCCGTCACTTTACGCCCGAGGCCGGAAATAATGCCCTTTGAAACGGTGTTAGTGAATAACCCTAAGGCATTGCCGATGGCGATAACCGATTGCCCAAGCTCAATGTCATCGGAATTACCCAGTTCCAATATGGGTAGGCGTTCAGCTTCAATTTTTAAGAAAGCCACGTCATTTATGGGGTCACGCGAGACGACGCGGGCCGGAAACTCGCGTTCATCACTCAAAATAACAGTATATTCAGCATCCGGATCAATAACAACATGCTTGTTCGTCATTACCAAACCACCATGATGCACGATGAAGCCGGAGCCGCCACCAATAGCTACTTTGCTGTTCGGATCGCCATCATCAATTTTTTTCGTTTTGTGCGTAGCTTTTTTGCCATGCGGTGTCAACGAGGGGCTGAGTTGCATTTTGCGAATATCGGATAGTAACTTTGTAATAGTGATACTAACCACAGCCGGACCGACCCGGCGCACAGTTTCTATAGTTTGGCGTTCTTGATCCATAATGAATGAATTATAACACGGTTATAAACATACATGTTGATTTTTAGTATTGCAGTTTTATATAGTGGTGGTAAAAATTATTGCAGTACCTTCAGTGTCCATTCCGTAACCGAAGGAGGACTAGCTCAATGGCTCAACGCGATCAATCAGTCGGCCGTTCCAAAGCACGGTTCCGTGAAGTCAGGGAGACACTGCAATTGGCGCGGCGCGATTTCGACCGCCGCATCCGTTCCATTACCGCCCAGCTTCACGACAACCGCGGCCTGCTCGGCCGCATGAGCCATGATGATTTTATCAGGTACAAGCATCAGCTTGCCCAGCAAGCTGAGATTCACTGACGGAGGGAAAAGAATACTGAAGGCGCTCCACGGGGCGCCTTCTTTCATTTTATAAACACAAAAGACATCTTGTTTTCTTCATGCTACGATAGAATTTATGATTGCCGAGGAATTAAGAATTGCCATTTCAGGCGCAGTCCAAAAAACATTTCCCGGCATTACGCCGTTGGAATTTACGCTTGAACGGCCGAAGCCGGAATTTGGCGATTTTGCCACGAACATTGCATTTTTAATTGCCAAAGAAGTCAAACAAGCGCCGGTTGCCGTGGCACATACTATTGCCTCGGTATTGGCTTTGCATGTACCGCAATTGATAGACGAGGCGCTCGCGACTGGCGGCTATATTAACATTAAACTTAATCCAAAAGCGGTTGCCGAGGCATTACAACAGGTGATTACCGCCGGCACCGATTATGGCCGCAACAACGATGGCCAAGATAAAACCGTGGTACTCGATTATTCGCATCCCAACATTGCCAAGCGCATGCATGTCGGGCATTTGCGCACAACATTGCTGGGTGCGGCTTTGGCAAATATCTACGCTTTTGGTAGCTATACCACTGTCCGCTGGAACTACTTAGGGGACTGGGGCACGCAGTTTGGCAAACTTATTGCCGCGTATAAACGCTGGGGCAACAAAGAAGCCGTTGAGAAAGATCCGATCAATGAATTACAAACGTTATATATTCATTTTCATGACGAAATGAAGAATGATGCCATGCTGGAAACGGCCGGTCAGGAAGAATTTAAAAAACTTGAAAGCGGCGATACCGAAAACGTACAGCTCTGGCAGTGGTTCAAAGAAGAATCTCTGAAAGAGTTTCGAAAAATGTACGCGCTCCTGGGTGTTGAGTTCGATGCTTGGAATGGCGAAAGCACCTATGAAAAAGAGTTGCTACCGCTTATTACCGAGCTCATAGATAAAAAGATTGGCGAGCGCGAAGCTGACGGCGCAGTGATTGTAAAACTCGAAACACAAAAATTACCACCGGCTTTGATTCAAAAATCAGATGGTGGCACACTGTATTTAACCCGCGACATCGCTAACATACGCCATCTATTAAAAGAATACCCGACACTCGATAAAATTTTATATGTAGTCGGTAATGAGCAGTCACTGCATTTCCAGCAATTATTCGCTGTGGCACAGCTGTTCAATCTTGGCCGACCGGAACAATTTGTGCATGTAAAATACGGCCTCGTATTGGACGAAAGTGGCAAGAAATTTGCCACGCGCGAAGGCCGTGTAGTCATGGCCGAAGATGTAATCAACGAAGCTATCCGTTTGGCCGTTGAAGTTGCCCAAAAGAAAAATGCCGACATGTCGGCCGAACAGTGCCAGAATGTGGCGCAAGCCATTGCCGTGGGTGCTTTAAAATACGAAATGCTGCGCGAACACCGTACCACCGATATTACCTTTAACTGGCAGCGTATGCTCGATTTCAGCGGTGAAAGTGGGCCGTATTTGCAGTACACGCATGCACGCTTGAATAACATTATTAAAAAAGCCGCCAGCGAACCGGCACAGGCAGGGGATTATGCCACTCTGGAAGGTGAATCAGAACAGCAACTTACTAAACATCTGTTTGGTTATGCCGAGGCGCTGAAAAAATGCCGCGCTACCTACAGTGTTAATCCGCTTACACTCTATTTATACGAGCTTGCCACGTTGTCGAACCGTTTCTATGAAAATGTGCGGGTTATGGAAGAAACCGATCCCGCGCGTCGGCGGGCGCTTGTGGCGCTTGTGGCGCTTGTACGCAATAATCTCGCCAGCGGCCTAAAACTCCTCGGCATAGAATCGCCCGAGCAAATTTGAATGGCAGAATGAGGGGTAGTATAATCAACGATATGCAAAAAAAAGTTGCAAAAAAAGACATCTCAAACAACGAACTTGCGCAAATGATTGCCCGTGGTTTTGCATCTACAGCCACAAAAGATGAATTACGTGCCGTTGAACAGAGAATTGAACAAAGGATTACTGGCGTAGAGGGTAAATTAGTTACAGTAGAGCAGAATATCAATCACCGCATAGATATCCTCGATAGCAAAATTGATGATGTGCAAGACAGTGTCAATCGGTTAGAAGAAGATGATGTCCTTAATTTGCAAACTCGTGTCAGCTATCTCGAAAAAACAGTAAAGAAAATCGTGACTCGCATGCCGAACCGCTAGATTAGTAAAATCAAGTATAAAAAAGCCGGTCCGACGGGTCGGACCGGGGGCGAGAGTATCTGAGGTTAGTCGAGGATCTTTTCACAATCAGTGCACTCCCAGCCCTCACAAGTACCATCACGAACGGGATGGGGGCATTCGGCACGCAATGCCCGCAAGGCGGCGCGGCATTTCTTCTCCTATCTGCTAGTGATGAATTTTTGGGACGACACGCTGGGGGGTTACGAAATGAGAGGAACTTCTTCGATTCGGAAGTACACTTGTCTCGGTCCGTATCCCATCTTCCCAATTCGCACTTCGATAGACGATCCATTAGCAAAGATTTCAATTGGATCTGAAGTGCAAAGTCCTTCCTCATCTGCAAATTTCTTCGCTTGTGCTCTGACTTCTGTACTTGCAGTGTCTGAAGTTAAGGCGATTGCACAAAGTTCACTTCTGTTATCTGAAAATTCGCCTTCCTCTCTGAATATACCAAATGCTGTTGCCATGAAGCACCTCTTCGTCGTACTCATGCGAACCTCCTTGTTGTTAAGGTTTAGCTTAATTATAACATATTAAATAGCGTATTGTCAAATTGATTGAGAATAACTGTATAATTCGCTATTATAAACGACATGCCCCCTGAATTTGATTTCGTCGCCAAGGAGAAAGAGATACTCCAGCGCTGGAAAGATAATCATATATTTGAAAAAAGCATGGCTCAGCGTAAAGCGGGGGAGCCGTTTGTATTCTTCGAGGGACCGCCTACGGCCAATGGATTGCCGCACATCGGCCATTTTTTGACGCGCATCTACAAAGATTTGTACGGCCGTTACAAAACCATGCGTGGCTACTATGTCGAACGCCGCGCCGGTTGGGATAC
>CAYHYQ010000063.1:0-4773 GCA_964360715.1 uncultured Candidatus Saccharibacteria bacterium | reverse complement strand
CTTGCATGCCTTATCCACGCCGCCAGCGTTCATCCTGAGCCAGAATCAAACTCTCATATGAATAGTTAACTTAACTACTGCAGATCTTGGGTAACGGTAGAAAACAATGTGCTTTCTACCGTCGTGATATTTAGATTTTACTGCTTGGCTTAATTTTGAATTGTGAAGGTCCTTTCATTAAACACTCGGGATTGCCCCCATGAAAATGGCGAGCAATCCCGAGCATTCTACGCATCGGCAATTGTTGGTTAGGCAAGTATAGCAGAACAAAAAAGACCGTCAAGATTATATTTGGAGCCGTATTAAACCAACTTCAGTGCCTGTTTTTATGGTTACGGATAGCATCAATCACAAGACCGGTGGTGCGGCGCAATTGTTGTGTTGATTGGACTGAATCACGTTTTGCTTGTTCAATCTCGGCATCGCGCGCGCGGGCATATCTGACCCGAAACGGTTCGATGCGTTTGATAAACGGGTCTTTCAACTTTGCGTAATTACTTTGGATTGCTTGAACTCGTTTATCTCTGATGTTTTGAAGTTTTTGCATTAACACACCATCACGATTCTGAACGGCAATTTCACTTGCTTGCGTGAAATCGTTATCTGCTTTTTGAAGTTCGATTGCTTCGGTTCGTTTTAGATCTTCGAGTTGGGCCAAATCTCTAGCGAATGGCCGGCCGGGTTCATTAGCATAACGCCATTCCCATTCCTGTTTGATCTCCTCAATGCGCCGTTGCAATCTTCCTTGCTCATGAATTTCAAGAGTGCGTTCAACACCAACAACAACCGGTCGCGCATCAATACCCGCTTCTACTTTGTGCGCACCGCCGATGCTAGCTATTGCCAAACCGAACGCAAGACCGGTACTCAATAAGCGTCGGTGTAACCAACTTGGTCGTGCCGCCGATGGTATCTGTTTGTTTTCCACAGCATGTGCTTCGCGACTCAATAATAACTTTGTGCCGGCCATTATGGCAGTTTCATGCGCGGTTGGTGGCCGTTCGGCTCTGTGTTCAGGTGATGTTCTCCGCGCCGCCGGTGGCGGTGTTTCTTTGTGTGCTCGCCCATCTTCAAATAGTATGCGTTCGGGCATAGGTTTATGGATGTGTCGCAATTTCACTGCGCACAATTTGATCTATAAGCGCGACGTCAACATTTTTTATCGCCCGCACCTTAAGACGTATGATTTCCGTTAGCGCATGAATATTTTGCGGATCTTCGACTAATATTTCTTCAACCGCCGCCAGTTGTTCGGGTGTGGCCGTTGCTTCTATTTGTCGCCACAAAGCGGCGTCCTCCGGCCGCAAACCCAGACCCGCAATTTTTTGGGCGATGCTATACATACAGATAGTATAACATCGCTTTTCGAGTTACTTATCCCCTTTTAAGTTGAGTTTCTTCTTGCGCCACTTTGTATGTTTGTCACGCCAGTGTGCGATGGCGCCATGATTACCCGACAAAAGTACTTTAGGCACATTCTTTTTTTTGCCGTTAATAATTAGTTTTTCCGGCCGCGTATAATGTGGATATTCTAGAAAATCGTAACCCGCTTTTTCATCTTGTATTTTAAACGATTCGTTTATGAGTGAGGCCTCTTTACCCATCGCGCTCGGCAATAACCGTGTGACAGCTTCCATGGCAACCATAGCCGGCAGTTCGCCACCAAAGAGCACATAGTCACCGATTGAGATTTCTTCATCAACAATAGTATCAGCGATACGCTCGTCTATGCCTTCATAGCGGCCGCATATAAAAGTTATTTGCTCGTATTTTTGTGCCCAACGGCGGGCAGTGCTTTGTATAAATGTTTTGCCCTTTGCTGAAAATAGAACAACGCGCTGATGTTTTTTTGTACGTGTTTGTCGTTTGATGACAGCTAGACCTTTTATAATTGGTTCAGCCAAGAGCACCATACCCGGGCCGCCGCCATAGGGTCGGCCGTCGACACTGCGGTGCGCATCACTCGTCCATTGGCGTAGATCATGCGGTATTACGGCAATAATTTTCTTTTTTATGGCGCGTGCAATGAGAGCTTGGCTAATAAAGCTTGAAAAGAGTTCAGGAAAAATTGTGATGATATCGAATCGCATAGATAGATAGTGTGAAAGTTTCTTTATATAATACCCCCTCCGACATGTCGGGGGCGTCGGCCGATGCGGATGCGTGGGAATGATTCTTCAATATAAGACCCACACATCAATCAAACACAGTGCGGCCCTCCGGTACTCCCCGTCAGTGGACGGGGGATACCTACGACCGGCGTTCGCCGCCGGTTCCCTTGATACGTTTTCTGTGCCGCATCAAGATCGAGTATAATATAGCACATGTATGATATCTGTGTCAATGCTATCTAAAAACCGCCCTGTTAAGGCGGTTTTTAGATAGCTACATGCCAATTTCGTTTACGACGTCATCTATGTTCTTATCTTTGTTCTGTATATTGCTGATTTCCTTCAGGCCACCTTCCGGCTCAAGAATTCTGAGATTAACGCGGGCATTATTGCGCATGCCGATAATGCGGGCCAAAATACGGATGGCTTTGGCGGTGGCGCCGGCGCGGCCGATGAGCAAGCCCATGTCTTCTTTATCTACCTTGACCTCCAAAAGCACGCCCATTTCGTCGGTTGTGCGTGTAACCACTACTGCGTCGGGTTTATTAACAATGTGTTTTACAATATATTCGACAAACTCACGATCTTGAAAGCTTTCCATGCGATATACGGCAGAGGGCATCTATGCTGACGCGCGAGCGTCGAGTATGACACACACTGCCTGGCGTTACGGCTATACTGCGCAGTATTACGCGACCGGAGCCGACGTGGGTGCGGTCGGTGTTGCTGATTGTTCTTTTTTCTTCGGTTTCCAGAAACGAACCTTCTCTCCTTGTATGACGCCGGCGCCGATTAAAAGGTTGTGTACGGTTGGTGTTATCTTAGCGCCTTTGCTGACCCAATAAGTTATGCGTTCACCGTTAGCATTAATTTTATTAGCGTGCGGGTCGTAGTTTCCAAGTAATTCAAGATACGCGCCTTGGGGCTTACTGGTATGCTCTAATAAAACAAGACGAAAAAACGCCTGTTTTTTCTTGCCAATGCGTTGTAAGCGTATGCGTAACATAGAATTTACTGACAGCAGGCAAGATACCATGAACACATTCGTTATGCAAGTTATACCGCTACCAATTGGTTTTTTTCAAAGCATCTTCAGCGGCGACTTGTTGTGCATCTTGCTTTGAAGCGCCAGTACCTTCGCCGTAGAGTTTGTCTTTTAAGAATACACCTACGCGGAATTGTTTGCTGTGATCCGGTCCCGATTCTTCAAGTACCTCATAATTCGGGGTGACGCCGATGCGCTCCTGGGCATCTTCTTGAAAGCGACTTTTGGCATCGCGGTAACTTTCATCTTTCAAGATGGTCGGCAACTCTGTTAGTACGAATTTCTCGATAAATTTTACCGCCGCCTCGTAGCCTTGGTCGAGATATAACGCACCTACGACGGCTTCAAATGCATTCGCAAGAATATACTGTCGCGCGCGACCCGTATCTTTCGTTTCGCCGCGCGACAAAAGCAGATATTCATTGAGTGAGAATTTGGCCGATAGTTTTGCTAAGATTATCGCGTTTACCAAAGATGCGCGCCAGTTCGTGAGTTCACCTTCCGGATTCGGATAGGTGTCATAAAGGTAACGCGTGACAATGAGTTCGATCACGGCATCGCCCAAGAACTCCAAACGTTCATTGTGGGGCAAATTCCACGCAGGATTTTCATTCAGATATGAACGATGCGTCAGTGCTTGGAGAAGAAGATTCTTGTCTGTGAAACGGAATCCTATGATTTGCTCAAGTTCTGCTATATCTTTCACGGGTAGAATATATATCGCCAGACGTATAGCGCTGATTATCCGCGCCATGCGTTTGGTGACACACGTCAGTTATTATTTACTTACGTTAGGTTGTTTGCTCGAGCGCGGTATTTACATCAGGATCTTCCTTCTTGCGCGGCGGTGTATCTTTGCCCGGCTCGCCGAGCTCACGATAGATAGTGCCCAGGACACCGTTAATAAATCGGCCCGACGCGTTGCCGCCGAATGTTTTTGCCAGTTCAATGGCTTCATTGATGGCTACCTTGGGCGGTACTTGCTCAGGGTCGCTGTGCATTAACTCATAAATACCAAGGCGCAAGACGGCCCGATCTACCATGGCAACTTGGTCAATCGGCCATTGAGGCGCGGCGCGTTCAATGATGGCGTCAATTTCGGGTATTTTCGCAATGATACCCATCACGAGGTCGCCCACAAAAGTGCTATCTTCAATGCCCGGACCGAATTCTTTCAGATTGTGGGCAATAATTTCGGGTAAAAGATTATTGTGTTTGCCCTTAAAATCCCACTCATAGAGTGATTGCATTGCAATACTTCGCGACAGGTGCCGGGATGCCATTGGCTATTTGCTAGCGTGTGCGTGTTTATTCTTCTTTTTTAATTCGCGCGCCAAAACATTGACTATCTCGCGCGTGCCATAATAACCACAATGCTGACAAGTTACGTGCGCCGCGCGTGGCTTACTGCAATGAGCGCAGGTCATGAGCGACGGTAACTTAAACGCATTGTGACTGCGGCGACGACCTTTTTGACCTTTGGTTGAGTGGGCTCGTGGTACTCCCATATCGAGTGATTCTAGCACAGGTCTTTCAAGAAGGCAAAAAAAGAGTCCTAGGACTCGTTTTTTTCCTTCGATGCGGGCGGATTATATATAAGCTCATTATTATATAATT
>CAYHYQ010000062.1:0-4804 GCA_964360715.1 uncultured Candidatus Saccharibacteria bacterium | reverse complement strand
GCCGGTGATGTCTGGAAACTGCATAGTTTACTCAAATAAAAAAAGGGGTGACCCCTTTGTTAGTTCAGTGTGTAGCAGTGGACCCATCCCGATAAATGATGTGATCCACAACCCCGGTTGCAAGCGCTATGGCATGGTGCTCAGCAATGGTCTTGGAACTGGAATCATCGTCAGGGTGACCGCTACCGCATTTCTTGCAAAACCGGCCAAAACCGATATCTACAGCACGCCCATCAGCCGACGTGCCGCCATGTATCGCGCCGTATTTATAGATGTGAGTGCACACATCGGTACACGCGGCACACATTTTATGTTCAGCGCAAACACGCGTAACACAGGGCTCGCCGCAAATCTTGCACGGCGCCGAAACGAACAGATGTACGAAAACACCCTGCTCATCGGTGCCAAATGCGCGGAATACCGTACTAGCTCCACCCCAAAAATGCATGTCGCGGATACCAAATGTCGCGTGTGCATCATCCTCGCTTGTGCCGCTAAGGATGACTGCCACATCATCGTACCTGAAGTGGGGACGTGAGAAACCCGAGTGATTTGGATCTTGATCGCGACCCGCATACTTCAGCTTGGTGTTTGGCGGAATATCCCGAAAGACCGATTCCAAAACCTGTGTTTCGGCCTCATTGGCCGGACGAACGGTAACTAAACCGTTCGTATTCTTAATGTGCATGTCAGTCACCTCTAGTGTATTCTATATCATCTAACCGATAATCTGTCAAAAAAAATAACATGTGTATAAAAAGGTAAAACCCGGCAGGGAGCTACGCTCCGTGCCGGGCACTGCATTTTTTTCTTTATTTTTTGATTTTACATTTTATGTTAGCACACGCGGCATACAGACATATATATCTGTCTGCCGCTGTCGCATCAGGGTCACCTCAAGTGTCGGGGCGTACCGGCCACTTGATTCCATGCAAGGACAAGGACCTGTTACAGTCCTCGTCCACGGGGATTGCCCGAAGGACCCTCATGCAGTTCTTGATACCCCTCGCTCAGCCGAGGCCCGTTGTTCTGGACCACATGAGTATGTGAATGAAGAGCTCGGGTACTACACGCCTTTGGCAAGACGCAAGTTGGCAAGATGATAGACAGCTCCGGGCGAATCGCTTCGCGCCGGTTACGCGTAATTCCTTTAGGGATATGTATGGGCCACTGCCCTGTAGGCAACCGATCCCCGATCGGTGTTGCGCCTACTCCCTTGGAATGTCCGCTACGTTGGGCGTTAGGACCGCCCGGAGCTGTTGATTCAAGGTGCTTCTGCAAGTTGCCACGGGCGAGGAAGGTCACGTGCACCGGTTTTCACCAGACGCACGGGCGAACTTCGCTAGGAGCAATCCTCGAACGTGACTTAACAAGTATAGCATACGCACCGTATAAGTCAATAGGTATACTTCATATCCTCAAAAACCTTTGATTTTTAAAGGTTTTTTGCTACTCTTGAACAATGTTATCAATCGGTATCGTCGGTCTGCCGAATGTGGGTAAATCCACGCTCTTCAAGGCCATCACCAAAAAACAAGTAGATATTTCGAACTACCCGTTTACGACAATAGACCCGAATGTGGGTGTTGTTGCCGTGCCCGATTCGCGTTTGGAACAACTAGCGAAACTGTCAAATTCGGCCAAAATCATCAATGCCACAGTTGAATTTACCGATATCGCCGGTTTGGTAAAAGGCGCGGCCACCGGCGAAGGCCTGGGTAATAAGTTTTTAGCTAACATTCGCGAAGTAGACGCTATCGCCGAAGTGGTGCGCGTTTTCGATGATAAAGACATTACCCACGTGCACAAGCGTATCGCCCCGGCCGATGATATTAGCGTTATCAATGCCGAGCTTATTCTGGCCGACCTAGAAACGGTCACGAAGCGTCTGGAGAAAGTAAAACCGAATGACCCGAAAACAAAAGATGTGTTACCGGTCTTAACAAAGATGAAAGAAGCGCTTGAACGCGGCTCATTGGCGGTAAGCGTGAAACTGAACGATATGGAGAAACCGCTTATACAAGATTTGCATTTACTCACAAACAAAACCTTTCTTTATGTGTTTAATATCTCTGAAGCCCAACTCAAAGCCGGCTGGCAACCCGATGAAGTGTTATTAAAAGCAATCGCGGTCTCCGCCGCGCCCGGCATGCAGTCGCAATGGGTGGCTTTGTGTAACACATTTGAACTATTGCTTTCAGAATCCACACAAGAAGAACAAACAATGTATTTGTCGGAAATCGGTCTAAAACAAAGTGGCCTTGATATGCTCATCCAAAGTGGTTATTCCGCACTGAACTTACTGACATTCCTCACTACCGGCGCTGATGAAACACGCGCCTGGACGGCACACATCGGCGACCCGATCCCCCGCGCCAGCCGGGCTATACATACTGACTTTGAAAAGCTATTTATTCGTGCTGATGTCGTGAATTGGCAAGAACTTCTAACCGCCGGCGGTTGGGGTGAAGCCCGTACCAAAGGCAAACTGCGCACCGTGGGCAAAGATTATATCATCCAAGAAGGTGACGTCGTTGAAATAAAAATATAGAGGGGTATAGTACGCATACGGTCTTTTAAAATTACACGTAAACATTTTTTAGGGAGGTCAACATGTGTGCGATTTTCGGCGTGTTTAATGTGCGTGAAGCGGCTAAGGTTACCTGCACCGGCCTGCACGCACAACAGCATCGGGCAACCGACGGCGCCGGCATCGTTACTTTTGACGGCGCCCATCTGCATCGTAAAGCCGGCCACGGCTTGGCTCTTGATGTTTTTACCGATGCCGAGCTTGATAGATTGCATGGTCGCTCGGCTATCGGTCATCTACGTTATTCGACGGTTGAAGATAACGCGGTATTCGAAAATCTACAGCCGATTGTAAAACGCTGTCTTGATCGCAGTGAAGTCGCCATCGCGCACAACGGCAATATCACCAATGTTCACGAGTTGAAAGCCGCATTACCTGACGTAGAATGGCAAACCTCGATTTATACTGAAATCATAGTGGAACGCTTCTGTCGTTCAAAAGGCACAACGGTTGTGGAACGGCTCAATGAGGCATTAACCGGCGTGGCCGGTAGTTATTCACTTCTGTTGCTGTATCAAAATCAACTCATCGCCGTGCGCGATCAGAGCGGTAATCGGCCACTGTACATTGGCCATCTGGGGCGCAGTATGTTTGTGGCCTCGGAAACCTGCGCGGTAAATGACATCCACTCGGACAGTTTGCGTGAAGTCGCACCGGGTGAAATTGTTGTTATCTCGCAAAGCGGTATCGAATCGCACAAACTTACCGTCCGGGCCAATACTACCCACGCATTTTGCCGGTTTGAGGGCGTATACTATGCTCATCCGACCAGCAGTGTGTATGGCGAGAATACTTCAAGTTTCCGTTTCCTGCTGGGCCGTAAGCTCGAGGAGTTGTTTCCAGTACCGGGCGCACAAAAAGTTGTGCCGGTACCCGACAGCGCCAACGCCATTGCCGCCGGCTATGCCTATAGCGGCCGCAGTGGCCAACTCGGTTACGGCTTACTACGCAACCACTACGTGGGCCGCACATTCATCTTGCGCACGGCCGAGGAACGCAAACGCTGGCTCTTGGCCAAGTTTCTGGCCGATGCCACGGTTATTGCCAACAGAATAATTGTTCTTGTTGACGATTCCGTTGTGCGAATGGCTACCCTGCCGATTATCGTTGATAAGATCTGGAAAGCCGGCGCGCGCGAAGTGCATGTACGTATCGGTTCACCGCCGGTGATCGCGCCGTGTTTTTACGGCATTGATACGCCGACGGCTGAAGAGCTTGCCGCTTCACACTTCACATCGGAAGAGATTCGCCAACGGGTCACGGCAACCTCGCTGGAATATCTGCCGATAGAAGCCCTGCGAAGTTTGTCGAAAAACCCGGACAACTACTGTTACGCCTGTTTTACGGGCGAACGGCCAGCTTGCCTGCATTAAATCAGCGTCAAGCACTCCGAGATCTCGGAGTGCTTTTTTAATTACCTTATTTCTTATTTTCTTTCTTTTTACGCTCTTCTTCCTCGCGGCGGCGTTTCTCGCTTTCTTCGGCTTCACGCTTTTTCTTTTTGCGTTCCTCATCTTCGTGTTTGCGCTTATTTTCCTCTTCCTCATTAAAACGTTCTATGTGTGGGTTTTGTTCAATCGGTACGGGCGCAAATGGCGATTTTTCGTAAGGCATATTATATATTGGCCGCGGCGCGAAGCTGCGTTAAGGCCGCTTCGGCGTCTTGGGCTTTGATTAAAAAACTACCGACAACAAAACGCGTTACTCCAGCACCGACCAACAATGGTATGGTTTCTAGATTGACTGCGCCATCTGCCTGAATAATCATATCCGGATAATAATAATGAAAGTCCTTGATTTTTTCGACAACAGAAGGTACGAACGGTGAACCAGAAGAACCAGGTTCGACTGTCATAAACTGTACATAATCAACTAAATCTACGAATGGCTCCAGCGTACTAATGGGGGTTGCCGGGTTTAAAGCTATGCCAATCTCTTTATCCGCTTCGGCGGCAATATCTATAATTTCAACGTGTTTTTGCGTGGCTTCAACATGGAATACAATGCGATCGGCGTTTGAATCGGCCCAGCGCTGAATATGATTTTCTGGCTTCGTGACCATCAAATGTATCTCGATAGCCAGGGGCGCTTCAACAATATCGGCCGGTTCAACCGGCGTTATATTGGGCACAAAAATACCGTCGGCAATATCAATTTGCGCGCGCGTAGTAATTCTCGCCGCCATGGCAATACGGTCAACGAGTTCATTAGCTT
>CAYHYQ010000061.1:0-4946 GCA_964360715.1 uncultured Candidatus Saccharibacteria bacterium | reverse complement strand
GTTTTCACCCGCGTTGTTCGGGCAAACTGGGGGGGGTTTGGGCCTCAAGCCGGTATTCCTGCCCGGCGAAGAAATCACTCGCGACCGCCCCCTCAAGGGCTGGAAGAAGCTCAATGCCTGGTTTTATGATCTGCTCGACAAGAACCAGATCGCGGCCGACAGCGCCACCCTGAAGCGTGGCTGGTACCTGGCCGACAGCACACAGAGCGTGGACTACACCGACGGTAGTCAGGTCTTCCCCAATGATGATCTTGCGACACTCATCACACGTCTGCGTACCGAGGGGCTGATCGACAAGAATGCCAATACGCCCATCGGTTCCCGCTTTGCCATCACCTGGCATGAGTGGATGAACGTTCTACTGCCTGCACTGGCCGCAGAACTGGGCATCGCCTCCGCCCAGCTTCGTCTGGAGCGTGCCATCGAATTCAACGCCATCGGTAATCTCTACGACGACCAGCGCGGCCGATTCAACGTCTGGGAATGGTTCGCCGATCTCTACGGGACGGCCCGCCGCCTGTTCGGTGGTGGTCGTGGTAATGATGGTCTCGCGAACGTCTGCTACGGCCTTCCGTCGAATCGCCACGGCCTCATGGCCGGCCGGCCCGTGGTTTGTTTCGTGTCGGCGGCCGCGTAAGCGGACGCCGGGGTTTCCAGATCCTGGTTTTCTTGGATTCTGGTACCTGCTGTAACTCCTCCGATAAATCGGAGGAGTTTTTATTTGACAATATATTTAAAACAATGTAGTAGTTAAACACCCTATGGATGCTATTTCTATCAATTTAAGTAACCCCAAGCGAATTTTTACGTCTGAGCATGTAGAGGCGCGCGTAAATATTTTTTCAATTTTAATGGGGGAAGATACAAAACAACTGCACCGCTCGCGCCACGATCGTATCTTTGCCGGTGTCGGCGGCGGGTTAGGTGAATATCTCGGGTTTGATCCGATAGTTTTTCGCGTGCTCCTAATTCTCCTGGCGGTGTTCGGCAATCCTTTACAAGTTATTCTCGTATATCTAGCGCTGGTTATTGTTATCCCCGACGAACAAAAAATTGAATTGGCGGAAGCAGAAACCATTCGTGATCCACTACGTAATTTTTTTCATAATCTTACCAGGCGTACTGATCTTATAACGCATCATACCGAGACAGCGCGTCAGTGGTTTGAACGCAATCGTAATACACTTGGTATAGTATTGACCGTAGCCGGGGTTTGTTTATTGTGGGCACAACTGTTTGAGTTACCGTGGTTGAACCACAATTTGTTGTGGGCCGGCATTCTGCTGGCTTTTGGGCTTTATATAGTGGTAAAAACTCTACGGTACAATGGACACTCTCAAATCGAACAATCCTAATTCAAACATACAGGCATTATCGGTATCAACAACACCGCACACGGTGGCCCGGGCAAATGCCAATCGTTTGGCGTTCGGTCTACTTATTTTAGTACTCGGTGGCCTGTATCTGGCCAATGCTTGGGGCGTTTTCGGTGTAAATTTTATTATTGATTGGAGTCGTCTTTGGCCACTAACGCTAGTGTTGATCGGTTTGTCATTATTACGCGCTCGCCCCGCGCAAATAGCTTTTGTGAGCGCCTTAACGCTCGTGTTCGCCGCCGCCGCCGTATTTTTCATCGTCTTGGGCGGTATTCAGCCACATGCAAATGATATTGCTGAAAATAATGCAACGATTGTTACGCGCACACGTGAAGCCGAATCAGCCGTCGTTACGTTAACCTCAAATATTAACCGTTTAACTATTGGCGCCGGAACCGGTGATTTGGCGCGGGCATATTTTGAGCGAAGCACGATACAGGTTGACGCGCGTTCAGTAATGGCCGGTACGCGTCAAGAAGTAACACTTGAAGCGCGCCAATGGCGTACGTTGACTACCGCACCTGGCGCGGTTGACATGACTTTAAATCCTGATCTGCCGATGTCGCTAAATGTTAATTCAGGCGCGACATCATCATATATTGATTTGACGTCAACTCATATTGATAATCTTTCAATAACCTCGGGCGCCGCCGCGCATACGATAGTATTCGGCGATGTTATGACTCATGTGCAAGCGGCGATACAAACCGGCGCCAGTTCTATTGTATTAGTTGTACCACGAACCGTGGGTGTTCGCTTGACCGTTAACGGACCAATTGCCCAACCGGCCTTTGTTGATTTTGAACCGGTTGATAATCAGACCTACCAATCACTTGGTTATAACAAGGCCCAACGTACACTTACGATAGCATTGCGTTCCGGCGCCGCCACTGTTTCTGTCGTGTGGCGCTGATCGGATATCTAATCTGAATTGCAACCCTAAGCATCAACCTGCGTCTTACTAAGTGAAGAGGTAAGTGCGTTCTAAGAACTGCGACCTGCTTCCCGCGTCGCTTATTCAGGTTAGCGACATACAGGGTCATACGTCTTAATGGACACAAGGAGGTGCCCCCACCTCCTTTGGAAAAATTACTATAATAACAAAAAGACCCCCTCTCGTTCTCGAAGATTACGGGGGTCTTTTTATACGGTTATGAGCGATGGCCTTAAGAAATAAGAGGCCAGTCAAGTCGCAATCGGGACAAACGAATCAGTGGATTACCAAGTGCTTTTTGTATCTGTAACAGAGTTGCTATATATACTGCAAGCGGCTTCCGGTAACGAGTACTTTATCCTGATATAACCATTATAGCATGGCCTTATTTCAATGTCAATACCTTATAAAAAACCGGCCTGCGGAGCCGTTTTTGGAGTATTCGGATCATTAGAACTCTTTACTACTCTTTCTTCTTTTTACTCAAGGTATGCAAAATAGATAGTCATAACCGTGTTACACTGAATCATGCCACAAATGCGCGGAAAAGCGTATAAAAATATCTCTCGTATATTATTCGGTTTAGGAATGTTAGTCGTTGGTTATTATATACGACCACTTGTAGAATATATCGGTTTTATACCATTGTCTGACGCTGGCTCGGCCGGTGTCGTACAATTTTCATCATCAGCTCGCCTTGAGGCGGTGCGCGTTATTGACGGCGATACCATACAGCTCGCTGATGGCAGTAAAGTAAGATATATCGGCATTGATACACCGGAAAGCGTTGATCCGAAGAAACCGGTGCAATGTTATGCCCATGAAGCCACGCAGAAAAATAGAGAACTAATCGAGGGCAAAGTATTGCGTTTTGAGAAAGATACCAGTAATACGGATCGCTACGGCCGGAAACTGCGCTATGTTTGGGCCGACGATTTATTCGTTAATTTAGAACTTGTGCGGCTTGGTTATGCCCGGGCCGTTAATTATCCGCCAGATACCACAGATAGCGTCTTATTTCATGCCGCCGAAAACCAAGCAAAAACCGCACGGCGTGGTTTGTGGGGCGAATGTGAAACCAAATAATAACCTCTTTACTTTACTTTCGGCGGGGTATAGAGTGCGGGCATGGAAAACAATAACTCTTCAGTAGTCAACGAAAGTGGTTCTAGTATGCATCTATATGCTGTGGCGGCAGTCGCGCTCGTTATCGGCTTGGTTATTGGTCTCGGTATTGGCCGTAATACCGCGCCGACTTCGAACGGATCAAAAGTTACGGTTAGTGTCAGTCCGGCAAAGTCAAATATGACCACGGCAAACGGTGATAACACGCTTGTTGTTAAAGACCAGCCAGCCGGTAAGATGGTTGTGGTTGATTCAATCAATTTAAACCAGAGCGCTTGGATTGCGATTCATGAAGACAAAAATGGTAAACTGGGTGTTATCTACGGCGCCCGTTTGTTTAATAGTGAGAGTAAGGGTGGTGAAGTTATTCTTCTGCGTGCCACACAACCGGGTATGAAGTATTATGCTATGTTACATAATGAAAATGGTGACCGTGTGTTTGATTTCAAACAAGATTTACCGTTAAACGACGAAACCGGTGATCCAATCATGACCTCTTTCATGACCACACGCTAGAATAGAATCATTTACAATATACAAAATCCTCCGACAATGTTGGAGGATTTTGTATATTGACACATCGTTATCATTTGTATAGGATGTAGATGTTCTTTACCAAACCAATAAGGAATCACGGGAGGAATTATGCAAGAAATGAATAGTTTCGATAAAAATGTAGCCAGCGCTATTCTCAGCAAATTCGGAGCCAATGATGAAATTGATAACAGATTATGGCAAGAATTTTTGGAACTTAACCAAATAGGGCGCAGTTCTTTTGAAGTTCGTGGATTTGCCTTAACACAGCCGATTCGCGATACATTTAAAATTAGAGCATTGGCCGAATTGTTTCAGCACACTTATCTACATTGGTATCCTCAGCAATTACAACATTTGTCTGAGGCATGTCAGCAGTTTTTGCTAGAGTTTGTACAAGCAGTAATTGAGCACATTGATAATGTGTTACAGACGATTACTATTAAAAATGAGAAGGATGATTTATTATTCGCTCGTGAATATTACAACAGGATCATCCCATTATTGCTTGGTTCGGTAGCACCTGATCATCCAGACATTGAAAAACTCTTCAGGATGTATCAGATTATTGAAACAATGCCGTTCTCCAGCATGGATTCAGCTTCAAACTATGAACCGCTTTCTAAGTTGTTGGCCAATCCGGATGTGCCAGATTTTTACAAGGATACGGCCTTGGCCAAGATGCTCGCTATTGTAGATGCTGAAGAATCAGGCAATGTTGAACCTCGCGTACCACATGAGCGTGCCGCCAGGTGTCTTGTTGAAATCATCCTTAATCTTTCGGTTAAAGATGGTTCCGCGACGACGTGCGAGCTAGCTCGTTTTCGGATGGTTTTACCTACCATCGAGATCATATTACCTGAGATGGACCATTCGCAGGCCTTGCATCTTTTATATAGGGCATGGCACTGGTTTGTAGCGGCAAATGAAATGGATAGTGCACGCCGTATTGCCATTGCCGTATTGAAGCGTGACGA
>CAYHYQ010000060.1:0-5012 GCA_964360715.1 uncultured Candidatus Saccharibacteria bacterium | reverse complement strand
GGATTAGAACTGCATCGAGCTTGGCCGCCACATCAACCAGAACGCGGCCGTGTAGCGCGGAAACGGTAACATCCGGCACTACTAGCTTATCTGACGATCCTACTACTGCTGCCAAAGAATTTGTTGAAAATCTAATCATTGCAACACGATCTTCCACTGAGAACATCGGCTTTTTCGATGGATTTTCGGCTACTACAATATACAATCTAGCGCAGAGTATAGTCGCGCGCTCGATGATGTCGAGATGGCCGAGTGTAAACGGGTCGAATGACCCGCCGATAACGACGTTTTTGATTGACATAGAGGTCTCCTTGGTTGTTAAAGAATAATCTATATAATACAGCTATGTTATTAAATAGTCAATATTTCCGAATCTAATTAAGTTTTAACTTGCCAATAACTTCTGCGCATGCTAGCATTTTCCTGCCTTTGATTATCTCGTAACCATGACCACTCTGGAATTAACCGCAGAAAACCGCACTATCACCGGCCGCGCCGTGCGGGCTTTACGGCGTCAAAACATATTGCCGGCCGTTATTTATGGTCATGGTTTCAAAGCCATGCCGATCCAAGTTGATGTAATTCAGTTTAAAAAAGTGTATAGCAAGGCCGGTGAATCAACGATGGTCTACGTTATGCTCAACGGCCAGAAACATCCGGCCATTATCCAAGATTTAGTTATGGATCCGATCAGCGATGAGTTTATCCACGCCGATTTTCATAAAGTTCGCCTTGATGAAAAAATCACGGCGACCGTGCCGCTGGTTTTTACCGGTGTTTCTGTCGCTATCAAAGATTTGAAAGGCATTTTGGTTAAAAATATAGACAAAGTTGAAGTTATCGGTTTGCCGCAAGATTTACCTCATGAAATTACCGTTGATATCGGTGTTCTCGTAAACTTCCAAAGTCACGTTCTTTTGAAAGATCTTATAAAATCAGACAAAATTACCATCAAAGGCAATATTGATGAAATTGTAGCGCTGGTACAACAGCCGATTTCTGAAGATGAATTAAAGAAACAACTTGAAGTTAGCACTGGTTCGGCTGAAGAAGTTGAGCTTATTAAGAAAGAAAAGCCGATTGAAGAAGGGGAAGAAGACGTCGCAACTGAGACACCAACTGGCGCAGAAACGAAAGTCAAAGTTGAAACCAAAGCTAAATAATGATCAACAATTAAAAACCTCTCCAATGTTACCGGAGAGGTTTTTAATTGCCAAAGTTTACTGCATGTTAAAACTTAATGCGATTGCCGTAAAATTCCCATTTCTTAAGCTGGGCTGGTGTTAATGCCGTGGCTTTCGTAAGCGCCGCTTTTATATCGCCTATTTTTATTGAGAATGTTGTTCCCACGGTTAAAGGCATACGACTAAGCTCTTTTTTAAGCTGTTCTTCGGCATAGATACGCATGCCCGGAGTAATCATTTTTGATGATTCAGGATTGTTATTGATGTATGTCGTAATCGCGCGGCGAGCGATAGTCGTATAACTGTCACCGCTAATAATCGTAATTTCAACACCGGTTTCATTAATGACTGATATCATTGGTGTTGTTGAACTTGTCGGTTTACCAGTACGTACGGCACTCGTGTTTCGGCTGTTAATGAACATGCCGAGGCCGATAATGAATACGAGTACTGAAACAACGGGTAACCACAACGAACCGCCCAGTGTCATACGCAGACGTTGACCCCAACCCGGTCCGGATTCAAACATTGGTCCTGGCGGTGGCGTTGATTGCTGTGGGGTGTTCATATCAATATATTACTGCTTTTTCAATTCTTTTTGAAGGACGTCGAATATCGGCGTTAGGTTACCGGTCATGACTTTGCTGATATTACTCCAGCTCTCTTTGACACGATGATCGGTAATGCGATCTTGAGGAAAGTTGTAAGTGCGTATTTTTTCACTTCTGTCACCGCTACCGATCTGTTTGCGACGTTCCTCGGTTACACTGCCGGTCTGTTCTTCGATCTTAATCTGTAAAAGTTTAGCACGCAGAACTTCCAGGGCCCGTTCGCGGTTGGCCAATTGACTGCGTTCTTCGCGGGCGCTGACCGTAATGCCGGTCGGCTTGTGCGTAATGCGCACGGCGGTTTCAACTTTATTAACATTTTGGCCGCCCGGGCCGCCCGCCCGCGAGAAATTATATTCAAGATCGCCCATATTTATCTGCACATCTTGCTCGGTTGCTTTAGCCAGTACGGCGACACTGGCAGTTGATGTATGTACACGTCCGCTTTTTTCAGTGGCTGGGATACGCTGGACGCGGTGTACTCCGGATTCAAACTGCATCAGCGTGACGCCCGTGCCGCTAAGCTCAAAGACGATAAACTTTGTGCCACCGAGAGAATTTACATTCGAATCAACCACATGAAAACTCCAACCACGCAGAGTGGCAAAGGCCCGATACATCTGAAATAACTCGGAGGCGAACAAAGCGGCTTCATCGCCACCCGCGCCGGCGCGAATTTCAATTATAACTTCACCCTTGGCCGCATCGGAGTTATTACCGCGTTCAAGAATCCGCTGAATCTCAGCATAGCGTTTGGAAACTTCGGTAACACGCTTATAGTCCGATACAAAAGCCGGATCACTCAGTTGCTGTTCAATTTTTACGAGTTCTTCGCGAAGATCTGGCATAACGGCAAAAATTGGCTAGATGGCCGCTTTTTTTAACTCTTTCTTTTTTAGCGCAGTTGCCTTTTTTGCATCGGCTATTTTCTTTGTTTTTGCGGTGGCGGCCAGTTCGCGAGTAAGTTTAAGACGTTTTTCGATCTTTTCCAGACGACCGCGTTTGTCAACGAATTTAATCTTACCTGTATAAAACGGATGACATTTATTACAGATTTCTAGATCTATTTTTTCAACCGTGGCGCCGGTCTTCCATTTATTGCCACAAGCACAGCTAATACTCGCTTCAAAATATTGGGGATGGATATCGGATTTCATAGTGAGTCGAGTGTAGCACGCCAAATAGCTTCTGTACAGCCGGGGTTTGCATCGTTGCCACGCATCTGATACTATAGGTAACGCTTATGGAATCAAATCAGATAACTATGCCGTCATATGAAGAGATGGTTAAAGCCGGAATGCATTTCGGGCGCAAACGCACGGTTTTTCATCCGAACATGAAACCGTTCGTGTACGCGAATCGCGATAACATCCATATTCTTGATTTAAGTAAGACAGGTGAGGCCTTGACCACGGTAATCGGCGTTCTGCATAAGGCGCTACAGGATAGCAAAGTCATTCTGTTTGTGGGTGTCAATAAACATTCATCCGAAGTTATAAAAAATACCGCCGAAGCCCTGAAGATGCCCTACGTCATTAACCGCTGGTTAGGCGGCACTTTGACTAACTTCAAAGTTATCTCCGAACGCGTGCGCCATCTTGTGGCGCTGGAGCTGGAACAAACCGAAACCGGTTTTGCCAAATATACCAAGAAGGAGCGTATTCTGAAAGAGCGTGAAATTGCCAAGTTGCGTGAAAAGTACGATGGTATTCGCGCGCTTTCTAAAATTCCCGATTTGGTATTTGTGTCGTCAGTTAAAGATTGCCAGCTTGTCGTACGTGAAGCCAAAATAACCAAAGTACCGGTTGCCGGTATTGTAAACACCGATAGCGACCCGAAACAGATCGCGTATCCGATTCCCGCCAATGATAACTCGCGCCGTTCCGTTGAGCTGGTGCTTAACATTCTTCGCGAAGGCCTGACACAGCAAAACTAAACCATGAGTACCGATGTCTTGAAGGAGTTGCGTGAAGCAACCAATCAATCGTTTACCGATATTAAAAAGGCGCTGACGGAGGCCGACGGTGACAAAACCAAAGCCCTCGAATTATTAAAGCAACGCGGCGCCGTTATTGCTGAAAAGAAATCTTCCCGCGAAACAAAGTCCGGGCTTGTTGTATCATATATTCATAGCGGCGGCACTATCGGCGTTTTGCTCGAAGTTGTGTGTGAAACTGATTTTGTCGCCAAGAATCCCTTGTTTGTGGAATTGGCACGTGATATTGCCATGCATATCGCGGCCATGAATCCGGAAAACAACGATACCTTATTAGCTCAGCCGTATATCAAAGATGCGTCAATAACTGCCAAAGACCGCATCACACAAGCTATTGCTCAAATCGGTGAGAACATTAAAGTCAGTCGTTTTACTCGCTTTGCCATTTAAACTATGTTTCTCATATTACCGCTGGCAATCGCCGGTGTGTCGCTTCTCATTGTCAGTTTTATTATAATTCGCAAGTTTGCGTATTTGAAGCGGCTTGCGCCCGATGTGCTTGAGACGATGTTGCTCGAACGCAATGGTTTTTTTCAGGAACTCATACCGGATGCCTATGTTTGGTGGCGCAGTGTTAACAAACCTACGGAAATCAAACTGCGCGTTTTAGCACGGCTTGAACGCATCTTGCACGGTTTTCGCACGCTGGCAACGCGTATTGATATTTTCACGCATAAACTCATCGGCCATGTGCGGCGCAGTTCGAAAGAAACCGAGAAAGTGATTATTCAAGAAGAAAGGCAAGAGCGGATTGAAAAAGCCGAGGCCTTGGCCGCGGCCGAAACCGATGATCCGCGCGTAAAACTTAAAGAAGAAGAACAGATGCTAATTATTGAAATTGCCAAAAATCCGCGTGATGCCGAATTATATAAGCGATTAGGGGATATATATATAAGAACCGAAGAATTTGATGACGCGCGGCAGTCATATGAAACGGCGCTGGAACTTGACCCGAACGATGCCAGCGTTCAAAATAAATTAGCGCGGGTGAGATATAAACTGGCACCTGCCTATAAGCCGGAGTAGCTCAGCGGCAGAGCAACTGTTTTGTAAACAGTAGGTCGTCGGTTCGATCCCGACCTCCGGCTCATACATGTCAATAACCCCGATTAAATCGGGGTTATTGACATGTATACAGCTAGTATGCTATAATATAAAGACCATTGGGAACCTACGGACAGCCCTCAATCAGACCACCTTGTAATTAATATTTCTCAACAGCGC
>CAYHYQ010000059.1:0-5053 GCA_964360715.1 uncultured Candidatus Saccharibacteria bacterium | reverse complement strand
TCATGGCCATCTGCTAACCGATTGACAAAGCATCAATAAATAAGTAATCTTTTCCCAATCGGTCTTTTACATTTCACCGATACGGAGGACCCATTATGGCTCGCATTCTTGCCGAGTATATCTGGCTCGGACCAGAACGTGAGAAACAGGAGTTAACCGAAACCGCTCAGCGACCGCGTTCAAAAGCACGCGTACTGGCCGAAGTACCCAACGATATCAAGGATGTGCCCGTTTGGCGTTTTGACGGTTCCAGCACCGGCCAGGCCAGCGGCAATGCCAGCGATCTATTGCTAAAACCGGTCTGTATGACACCCGATCCCTTGCGTGGGGAAGAGAACATTCTGGTGCTATGCACGGTACTAAACCCCGACGGTTCACCACATTCGCATAACACGCGACACTGGGCGGCTGATGCCACACAGCGTTTCGTCAGGTATGAACCGTGGCTTGGTTTCGAACAAGAGTTTACGTTATTTAATCTGAACGGGTTGCCACTGTGCGCCAACGCAACCGATAACACATTACCGCCACAATTTAAACAGTATTGTAGTGTCGGTGCTGATCGGGCATTCGGCCGAGCGATCATCGAAGAACACACGCGTTTGTGTTTGGCGGCTGGTTTGAGCATCGCCGGTATCAACGGCGAAGTCATGGGTGGCCAGTGGGAATTTCAGATCGGACCGATTGTTGGTGAAGAGGAACCGAAGTCGGCGCTAGACACTTGTGACGATCTCTGGTTGGCGCGCTGGCTTCTGCATCGTGTCGCCGAGAAGCACGGCGTCGTGGCTTCATTCGATCCCAAACCGGTAGCATCACACAACGGCGCGGGCTGTCACACCAATTTCAGCACCAAGCTGACGCGCACGCCGGGCGGGATCAAGGCCATTCGTAGTGCAATCGCTAAGCTCGAGCCGCGGCATAACCTGCACATGCAGGTCTATGGCGATGGCAACGAAGCGCGCCTAACTGGCAAGCATGAAACGGCATCGTTCGAGCGTTTCACTTATGGCGTTGCCGATCGTGGTGCCTCCATACGCATTGGTGCCGATGTGGAAGCCGCCGGCAAGGGCTACTTCGAAGTGCGCAGTCCGGCGGCCAATTGCGATCCATATTTGGTGCTGACCGCGCTTTTGGAAACGGTGTGTGGCAAGGGTTTTCAGCCACGTACCTAATGTTGGCCGGGTCCGATAATAATCGGACCCGGTTTTTACTTGACCGCTTGTCATACCTCATGAGAGGTAGTAGCGTCATAATACTCATGGAGATAACATCTAAAAAAATCGTGTGTTTTGGCGGCGGCACCGGTTTGCCGGCTTTATTATCGGGCCTGAAACATAATCCGTGGCTTGAAATCACCGCAATCGTGAATGTATTCGATAACGGCGGCAGTTCAGGCGTCTTGCGTGATCGCTATGGCATTCTACCGCCGGGTGATGTGTTGAAATGCTTGCTCGCGCTTTCAGAAAATGAGATCGCCGCGCGTGAAATACTTCTCAAACGCATTGAACACGCGACAATGCCCGGCCATACCGGCGGCAATATGTTGTTACTTGCGTTGCAAGCGGTATACGGCAGTCATGAAGAGGCAATTCATGCGCTGGGCCAAATTCTTTCCATACGCGGCGCAGTTGTGCCGGTCTCGCATCAGTCGAGCACATTGTGTGCTGAATTCGTTGATGCCTCACAGGTCCAAGGTGAAACAGTAGTTGATGGTGCTATACGTAACGGCAAAGAAATTCAAAACTTATTTTTAGAACCACGGGTTAGCGCGGCACCGGCCGCGCTGGCGGCCATAGGCCGAACTGACAGTTTTGTTATCGGGCCGGGCAGTTTTTATACCAGCATCTTGCCGAATTTTTTACCGGAAGGTATCGCGCAAGCGATAAGAGAATCATCGGCACCGATTATTTTCATATGCAATTTATTGACCGAGGGTTTGGGTATGCGCGGCCAGACCGTGCAGGTTATTATCGCACAGCTTGAGCAATACCTTGGCCGACGGCTTGCCACGGTAATTGTAAATACGGCCCTGCCGGATCAAAACATAATTACAGCGTATGCCAATGAGCATAAGTACCCTTTAATATACTCTGATGAATTTGGCCGGCGCGATCCACGCATCGTAACTGCGGCGTTATGGACCGATCCGACAATAGCCCGTCATGATTCAACACGCCTTGCCGCAATTATCGGCCACTGCGTAAATGCCAAAAAATAAAAGACCTTGTTTGCAAGCAAGGTCTTTTATTTAATTATTTATCGGAAGATAACGTCTGCGCGCGCGTAAGAAACACTTTAAGATCACTGCTCAAGACATAACCGTTGGGCTCAAATAATTTATTATCTTGAACCGATGGACTCATAATGCCGGCATCAATGGCTGTCTGAATGTAATCGCGATACAAGTTTGTAGCATTTATATCACTAAATTGTCCGGCATATTTATGTATTGTCAGTTTTGCCGTTTTAACAAGCAGTGTCGCGAGTTGCGCGCGCGTAACATACATCTCGCCGCAATAGTTACCGTCGCCGCAACCGCCACTGATATCGGTATTGCTAAGCGTTTGTACAACCCCGTAAAATGGCGACTCTTGATTAACATCTTTAAACTTTTGCACAGTGCCAACATTAAGCGGTATGGCAAACATACAAACAATTGCCGAAGCAGTTTCATTGCGAGTTACACCTGTCTGATTCTCAATTGAGGATGAGTTTACACAAGTAGTTTCAGAGCTAAGCGCAAATACGCTATTATCCTGATTTATGGTACTTGTCGCATCTGTTGGCATATCGGCCGTATCGGCTTGCGACCATGAATTGAAAGATGGATTTTGTACTTGAAAGAGCACCGCTTGATATTCATCATTGACACTACGTGTCGTATAACCCGAAGCATAGCCGAGTGCGGCGGCGGCAAGAAGCGCGACAATCAAACTCACCGGCGCGGCGACAGTTTGTTTCTCAGATATTTCTTGTTTTTGCACCGCAACTACTGCTCGTGTTTTAACAGATTTTCGTTTTGGTTTAATTTTAACCGTGGTAATAACCGGTTCAGTTATTAATTTCGTAATCGGCGCGGAAACTTCTGTATCTATATCTGCCATATGTATATGTGAGATCTCGCCCCGCTAATGAGAGCGCGATCTGAAAATTAAATGGGACACGCGATGCGGACAAGCACGCGCAAGCGGTACTTGATAAGTATAGCGTATTCGTTATCAACAGTGTGCTCACATCTGACAAGAGGAATTTGAATAATAAACATGTTACAATTCGTATATGAATCTGGAAACATCTCGTTTTCGTCGCCAGTTATCGTTCGCTCAACCACACACTTCGCAAGATAGTAAATTTCGAAATAAAATCGTTATCGGCGCTGGAATTATCCTTGTTGCCATAGTACTTCTGATAGTACTTAGCGGTTATTATAATGGCGATGTCGCGGTGGCAAAATTTACATTAAGACCCACAACAACTAACTCAGCGACTATTCCGGCAAATGCCAACTTCATTCTCACCAGTACCGCAAAACAAGATGCCGGCGCTTTAAAACGGCGTATTGAAACCCGACCCGCATTCGATTTTGATATCAAAGCCAGTAATGAGGCGGGCACAGAATTCTACATAACACCCCAAAAGCCGTTGCCGATAAAAACGATTGTCGCGTTTGCCATTAAAGACGCGAGTGTCACAGCGCAATCCTACGGCTGGGCTTATCAGGTGCAAGCGCCGTTTGCCGTAACCGGCACTTTGCCACGCGATAAATCAACCGGTGTGCCGGTCAACACGGACATTGAGATAACAACGAACCGTGAGCAACTGGGCGATGTCGGAAAGTTTTTCAGTATTGAACCGACAGTCAGCGGCACATTCCAAAATCGCGGCGGTACACTCGTATTCGTGCCCACAAATAAATTAAACGCCGGCAAAGTATACACCGTCACGCTTAAAAAAGGATTGCCGAGTGGTAATGATACTTTAGTTGAAGACACCATACTTCATTTTGAAACCGGGGAGTATGGTGATGCTCAAAGCGGTGGCTGGTTCTCATTCGCAAATCCGGCCTGGGAATTCACCCCCGGCCAACAACCGACATTTACTGTTTCCAGCGGGCGTATAAACCGCACGGGGTTAACAGCCACCGTGTATAAATTTGCAAATACAAACGACTTCGTACAAGCGTACACCACGGCCGCGCGTGACGGCGCCGATTGGAGTCAAATGAATGGTCTCAAGTATTACGCGCCGGCGGCGGAATTGAGAATCTATGAAGCGGTGCTTTCGATTCAAAATCAGATGGGTCTGGATTCACTAACCTTACCGCGTACATTTGATAGCGGTTATTATCTTATGAATGTCGTCGTAGGTGAAACGCCGCATCAAGCATGGTTTCAGGTTACCGATGTTGCAAACTATTTGGCCGTCAGTGATACGCGCACCCTTATCTGGGCACGCAGTATCCGCACCAAGCAACCGTTGGTCAAGGCCGTGGTAAAGCTCAATGGCAACAAAGTCGGTGAAACAAACGAGCAAGGCATTGCCATGTTTAAAACCCCTGCTGAATTCGTAGCACCCTCTGAAGGTTCTGCGTACGAATATAATCGCGAGACGCCCTATATTTTCACCGTTTCCGACGGCACGACAGAAGTTACCATTCCTGTTGAGTCGCGTTACGGCGGTTTTAATAAAGTTATGCGCGGCGATGACTGGTGGGATTACCTCTTTGTTGATAAAACCGCGTATCATCCGACTGACTCTCTTAATTTCTGGGGTATCGTAAAACAACGTAACGGCAACGATCCGCGGGGTGAAGAATTGACCGTGCGTTTAACACGACCGTTGTGGTGGGGTACTGATCAAGCCAATATCGCAGTTTTTGCGCAAACGAAAATACGCGTCAGCGATTTCTTTACCGTTACCGGCGTCTTATCATTCAGCAACGTGGCGCCGGGGTTGTATCAATTATCGGTGATGCGCGGCAAAGAAATGGTTGCGTCAGAGAATATAAATATAGAAAACTATATCAAACCGGCTTATTATCTTGAACTAACAC
>CAYHYQ010000058.1:0-5056 GCA_964360715.1 uncultured Candidatus Saccharibacteria bacterium | reverse complement strand
GGGCGCGCCCGATCATTTCCTTGGCTTAATTACCGCCGGCTATGAGCTTATTATCCGAAATCGAAAGGGCCACGACTGTGGGTTCGTTAATGACAATCCCCTTGCCCGGTACGTAGACCAGTGTATTAGTGGTGCCCAGATCAATGCCGAGTTTACGTATAAACATAGTTAGTCACTGCGTGTAATATTAGCGCCGAGAGCGCGTAAACGTTCTTCAATGCGTTCATACCCCCGATCAATAAGTTCTACATGATCAGTAATTGTTGTGCCCTCGGCAACCAGACCGGCAATGACATAAGCCATACCGGCACGGATATCCGGACTCTCGACTTCGCGGCCATGTAATTTTGAAGGGCCTTCAAGGGCGATACGAAACGGATCCATAACCAGAATGTTAGCGCCCATGCGTTTCAGATCTTCCGTCCACTGCATGCGACCTTCAAACACGGTTTCATGCAATAAACTGCGGCCACTGGCTTGCGTCATGGCAATAGCCAAAGGTGGCTGTAGGTCGGTTGGAAAACCCGGGTACTCATGCGTTTTTACGGATGTCGCGAATAAGTTCTCGGTCGGTAAGACGCGGATGCTGTTGCCGGATACGTCAAGATGTACACCCATGCGCCGTACAATCGTTAATAATGTTTCAAGGTGACTTGGTTCGACATTTGTAACCGTTACATCACCACACGTAGCAATCGCGGCCAGAATCATTGAACCGGCTTCAATGCGATCGGGTATGTTACGGTAGGTCATGACTCGCCCACCGAAATCAGGCGTGCCCTCGATTGTAATAAAGGGCGTGCCGGCGCCGGTAATGCGTGCGCCATTGGCATTCAAAAAATCAGCCAGCATCGCGACTTCCGGTTCGCACGCGGTATTTATAAGGCGTGTAATACCGTGGGCGCGTGTCGCCAGCATCATTAAGCTTTCGGTGGCCGTGACACTGACGACAGTGAATACATATTTTGCCGCCTGCGGTCGTTTCAATTCTATGCGATAATATGATTCGTGCTCGGTAACCGTGGCGCCGAATGCTTTGTATCCTTCGAGGGATAAATCTATGGGCCGTTCACCGATGACGCAACCGCCCGGGTGTGGAAACTCGACAGCGCCCGTCCGGGCCAGCAAGGGCGCGGTCATAATAACCGAAGCGCGCATACGTTTGGCGATTTCACGATCAAGCGTACTCCCGCTTAATTGACTAGAATTTATGATTAGGGTATTATCATGAAACGAACATTGCGCCCCCATTTGCATACAGAGTTCGATTGTACGCCGTATATCGCTGATATCCGGAATATTTTCCAGTGTTGTCGTATTACCAACGGTTAAAGCGGCGGCGATGAGCGGTAGACCGCCATTCTTCATGCCATTAATGGCAATAACACCTTTCAGCGGTTTACCGCCGTTAATAACGAATCGCATAGCGCGTATTCTACCCCCTTGCCAGCGAAAATCAAATGACACGCAAAACCCGTTTCATACTCTTCATAATCTCAATCTGTTTGTTTTTAGTCATAAGCTATGGCGTTGTTTTATATGCCTTGGGTTATCAATATGACACGACACTTCGCACATTTTTAAAGACAGGGGCATTTCAAATAGAATCCAACTTTGATGGCGATGTATACGTGAATAATTCATTTGCCGGCAAAACATCATTTTTAAATTCCAAGTTTTCAATGGCACGGCTGTTGCCCCGCAGTTACGCTGTGCGTTTAGAGCGTGAGGACTTCCAGACATGGACAAAAGATATTCGTATTGAAAGCGGCCGTTATGCGGAATATCCGCGCGTGGTTCTGATAGCCAATGAACCCAAAGTTGAATCATTCGCATCCGTGTCATTGAATACGATTTTAACAATGGGTTTTGCAAATGATAAACTTATCGTTCGTGGTACGCGGCAAGCCATTGCTTTTGACAACAAGACCGCCAGCGCTTCGTTCTTGCCACTTGTTGTTGCGGATCAACGTATTGCTTCGGCCTCAACACGTATCGCGCCGGATCGGCAAAAAGAAATCGTCTTAACACCGAGCACGATTTCCATACGTTGGTTGACCGATGCCAGCTACCAACCGTACCGCAATGCCGGTGAGCAGGTTGTTATATTAAAAACGACCCAAAAAATTAATCAGGTTCTGTGGTATCGCGATTCTAACCATCTGCTTGTTTTATCCGGCGATCGTTTACAGCTTGTTGAAATTGATACGCGCGGTGTGCCAAATATTGTGAATTTCATAAATATCACAAGTCCGTTTGCATATGACGGTGAAAAAAATATTGTATATTTCATTGTCGGTAAAAATATCAAACGTTTACATCTCTAATCACGGTATGCCACAACTTAATTTGACAACTTTTTAGGTTCCTGTATAATTCCTCTCAACCCATTATGAATCAGCTGGCAATCACATTGAAGCGCTGTCATCTTACCACGATCGTCTCGTGGCGCTTTATGACGCATATTGCATATCGTGATCACTCACTATGGGGTAACCAAGAATAATTCATATTACGAATTTTCAAAGCAAAGGTTAAACCCCACATAATTCTGTGGGGTTTCCGGTTTTCTGGGGCCTCTGGGGGAGCAATTTCAACGTTGAGCTCCCCCAGAGGCAAAGGAATATCCTTTTGCCTGCCAGCCGCGGCATGCGGAATAGTTCTTTAAATTCCGCTTGATTGCGGGTAAGGAGTCACACATGGGCAGGTGTCATAGTGCTTGGCCGGCAATGCTGGATACGGTAACAGAACCACAAGTGTGGCGCACGAAAAGTGGCGCCGAGATTCCCATTGACCACACCGCGGTTGCGCGCAAAGAGTACCGCATTCCGGCGCTGACTGTGGGTTTGGAGCAGGAATATCTCTGCAACGGTTTGGTGGCCTCGGTACTTGAACACTTCCGCGATTCAGAGGCCGTGGGTTACGAAGCGCGCGCCGATATGATTGAAGTGCGCACGGCGCCTGACAGCGATGTTAGTAATGTCGTGGCCGATTTGGCGCGAGTTACAACCGCGGTCGTGCGCGTTGTGCGTGCTAACGGTCTGGATATCATACCGCTCGCACTACACCCCTCACAGGTCATCGGTGAGGCCTCGCCGGCCGAGTTTATTCGTAAGGTCTTGCGCGCTAAGCACGGCCTGGCTACCACGGCCATGCAGGCCATCTGCAGTTTACAGATTAACGTGGCTGTCGAAGACGGCAACGCGGCATTGTTTGTACACAATGCTTTGCGCGGCGTCGGGCCGCATTTCTTGGCGCTGACGGCAAATTCACCGTTCCATGCCGGCCGGCGTTCGGGCCTTCTGGCCACACGGGCCAATTTGCGCGGCATCCTGCTTGATTCGGGCTGGGTCCCAGAAGATATTCCGGAGACCAGCTGGCAACAGTATTTCACCGAACGGGCAAAATTGTGCGCTATCGGGTCGGTCTATACCACACCTTGGGCGCATAACTTACCGATGCGGATCCGGCCGGATCGCAAGTTTTGCATCGAGATCGGTTGGCCGGAAGTCGTACCGGATTTTGCGCGACTCAAACTGCTCGTGCGATTCACGCAAGCATTGGTGCGCCGAATTCTGGAGTGTTACATTTCCGGCGAACCGTTACATCCAGCCCTTGGTTATCGGCAAACGCAGATGGGTATTCAGAAGAATATTCAAGAAGCCGTGATCCGCGGTTGTAACGGCAAGTTCTTCGATGCCGAGGGTAACCTGGCAATTTTACGGGACACTACCCACGAGTTATTCAGATGGGTGTTTAACGGTTCAACTGAAGGATTCGAACCGATGTTCCAGCCGCCACCGGCGTATATGGCTTTACTGCGTTTCGCCGAGTTACACCCCAAGTGTATTGCTGATGAGGGCTGTGACGGGTGCCTCGAAGTTGTTAATGCGATTGTTGCTGAAGCCCGGCAACGTTTCTACGCGCAATTTGCGTAGATGCGCGCACAGTGATGGCATCGCTTAACCGCTGCCAGCACTGTGGTATTTTTCTAAAATCTGCTAACCTATACCTGAACTATGAAAAAAGTATTTGTGCCGCTCGCGATAATGCGGCTTGTCCCTAATTCAATCGCTCAACTTAATTTCATTCGCGAAACCTATATCACGAAGTTGTTTCGCTATGATTTAATTCCAATTTTAGTGCCAGTTAACGCGCCGCAGAGTTTTATAGACCAAGCATACCGTGAAAGCGGCGGCATCCTTATTATGGGTGGCGGTGATATCAGCCCGACACTCTATGGCGCCACGCCGCACTCTAAAACCGTACCGGATGATATTCAGCGCGATAAACTCGAATTGGCTATTATCAAGCGCGCGCTCAATGACCGCAAACCGATTCTGGGTATTTGTCGCGGTTGTCAAATGTTAGCCGTGGCTACCGGCGGGACACTCAACCAACACTTGCCCGATATTGTGCCTGCCGAAAAACACAGCGTTGATGAAGGTGGTACTTATGAGAATTTAACTGATGCCGAAAACGGCCACGATGTCTTAATTAAAGCCGATACGCGCGCCCGTGAATTGCTGGGCAAAGAAAAAATCAGAGTTACTTCGGGCCACCATCAATCAATCAAAAATACAGGTAACCTATTTACAGTATCTGGTGAATCCCCAGCCGGCATCATAGAAATTATCGAGCATCGTGATTCGAGTTATTTTTGTTTTGGTCTGCAAAGCCATCCCGAATGTTGTAACGCCGATTTTAGCGGTAACGAAAACAAAGATAATCTCGACATTTTCTTTGAAGAATTTAAAAAAGCTCTCGTTTAGTACGAGAGCTTTGATCAGCAAACAAATGCTAAGCCGTCTGCTTTTGCTTCGACGGAAGTGGTGGAAGCGGTTGGAATGCAAGTCCAGCATCCACTTCTTCGCGTAATGACTGGACGGGTGCGGGAATATCCGAATCTTCTGCCGTAAGCGCCGGTTGCTCAACTCTTTCCGGCATGCTCAAACCGCCGCGCTGTTCCTCGGTCGGAGTTTTTTCAGGGCTGAAATCAACCGCCACGCCGATGGCTTCCCCGCGCTTACACAAGTCATCAACGAAAGCCGCATGC
>CAYHYQ010000057.1:568-5160 GCA_964360715.1 uncultured Candidatus Saccharibacteria bacterium | reverse complement strand
TAACATAAAACACCCATCCGGGTGTTTTATGTTTACTTCGCGAATAAACTATTTTTTAGCTTTACCATGTTTTAGTTTTTCAGCATGCAATTCACACTCTAGCGCTTGTCTCATATGTAATCCGTAATCAGCTGAAAGACTTGCTGTTTGATAGTCATTTAGACCACGGATAGTTACCGAGCTTAGCGCCCTACCGCGATCAAGTTCAGCACTAGCAAGATGCTCTTGGCGTAAGGTCTCAAGTTCTTGTAATTTCTTAGCGAGCTCCGGGTCTACTTCTTTATCCGGAACAATACCTATGTTTTTTTTCTAAGTCCATATTTTTATTTAATTTGATAGGTTAATGACACACTCACTGTAATCTCATTTTCGCCGGGTGACAAGACGGGTGCGGTATCACCGCCACCGCCCATGCCGCTGGCTTTCATCTCATTATAATACGGGTAACCATATTCATTTTCACCGAAATTAACAATTTTGCCCAAGTTAACCCCCACGGTTGATTCCATCTCGCTGGCTTTGCGCTTGGCATCAGCCACGGCCAGTGTGCGGGCTTGGTCCTTTAATTTCTCCGGATTATCAATCTGGAATGAAATATCGCTGACCTGGTTTGCACCGGCTAACACAATGCCGTCGGCAATTGCGCCAGCTTTGTCTAAGTCGCGAACTTTTACAGTAAAGCCCTGTGTGACACTATAGCCGTTAATTTTAGGCGGGCCGGGTGGTACGGGTATCGGATACATCATAATCACCGGCTGATTATCTGAATATGCCGGCGAAACATTATAGCCGCTGGTTTTTATGTCTTTATCGGCAATCCCGTTTTTCTTAAGAAATGCCGTAACACTGTTTGCTTTCTTGGCATTGGCCTCTTGTGCCGCTTTTGATTTCGCCGCCTGTGTAATAATCGAGAGAGTGAACACGGCGACATCGGGTTTGGCCGAGATCTTGCCTTGACCGCTAAACGAAATGGTATCCGTAGTCGTTGCCGTATTTACAATTTTATTAATACTCACTAAAACGTAGATAATGAGTACAACCCCGAAAATACTACCGAGCCAAAAGAGTACTGTTTTTTGTTTATCACTCATATGCTACAAGGATATCACACCATGAAACGCCAGCAACCCATCTATCTAGTTTTAGCCAACATACGTAGCGCCTATAACGTCGGCTCTATTTTTCGCACGGCCGATGCCGCCGGTGTAACAAAAATATACTTATGTGGTATTACATCCACACCCAAAAATCCCAAGGTTTTAAAAACCGCTCTTGGTGCCGAACAATCTATACCATGGGAATATGTGCAACAAGCCGGGCGATTATTAAGCAGGTTACGCAAAACAGCATACATTGTGGCACTTGAACAAACATCGCAAAGCGTTGATTACCGAAAGATAAAATTACCGGCAAGGAAATCACTGGTACTCATTGTTGGTAACGAAGTGATCGGTATCACTAAATCACTCTTTAAATACGCTAATACTATCGCCGAAATCCCGATGTATGGTAAAAAAGAATCGCTCAATGTCGCTGTCGCGACCGGTATTATGCTGTACGAACTTAAAAAATAAGGCGTTGGCCACTTGCATAATATTTTTTCAGCATTTAAACTATGCGTATATGAGTATGTTTAGCAAAGATGCCCCGCGCGGTCTTGATTTAAGCCCTGAGGGCATGAAACAAGCCGAAGCGGCACTCGATAAAAAGAGAAAACTCGAGCTGGCCAAGAAAAATAAAGAAGCACTCAAGCCGCAAACATTTGCCGAATTGCGCGAACAGGGTAAAAAGCGTCTTGAAAAAGCCGATGAACGCGTTGATTCAATGGCCAAGGGTGCCGCGGAACGCGTAAAAAAGTTTTTCAAGGGTACAACTGAAAAACTCGGTAAAGTTAAAGCCCTTGGTAACAAAGGCCTTGAATTGGGTATGATGGATGCCGGGGATGCGACACGCTGGGCTCTTGATACCGCAAAAGACGCAGCTAAAAAGACGGCAAGTAAGGGCTGGGAGGCAGTCAAACAAGATGGCCGACAAACAATCGAAGATGGTAAAAAAATATTCAATTCTGTCGCAAGCGGCGTAAAAGAAGCTGGCTTAGCGGCACTCGGGGCTGGCGCTTTAGCAATCGAAAAAGGATTGGATGCGCTAGACGCGCTGGGCGAGCGCGCCGAAAAAGCTTGGGATAAGCTCCAAGCCAAGACCGACGCGCTTATTGAGCGGGGTAAGGCCGCATTTCAAAAGTGGCAAGCCGAGCGCATGCAACGCAAAATTGAAAAGCGCTTTGCGCAACTTGAATCATTGTTGAAAACATATCAAGCCCTGAACGTGCCGGCCGGTGAAAACAAAGCACCGCTAGTTAGCCCTGAGCAAAAACAACAAAATATAGTTGAGCGCGCGCAGAGTGAGGCAAATCTTGAGAATGACCAGCGTGACGCAAAGAAAGAAAATCGCGCGCGTGATATTGCCGCTATAAGAAAACGTATTCTTGAGCGTGCACGCAGCGAAATAAGCCCAGTACAACATCTTACGATCGAAACAGATCCAGCAAAAGTCGCTGCCGGTCGTGCACGTGTTGCTGAACGCCAGCAGAAAACAGCTGATAAAGAAAATCCGCTGGGTATTGATATGACACCGCCTACAGTTGAAAGTCCCGATTTGGTGGCAGCTATGGATGCCGAAACACAACGTGAAAAAATTGCCGCCGCAAAAAATATAGAGGTAAATCCAGCAATTGATGCCGAAGATCCGCTTGGTATTAATCCGCCGGCAGAAGTTGATAAAGCCGCTTAAATATCATGACTGACTACACAAAATTCATAGCCGAACTAGAAGAATACGAAGGTACTGAGACAGTAAAGCAAGAACTTATTGGTGTCTTGCAAGATTCGGCAGTCGAAGATGCAGTAAAGATGGCGGCGATTGAATCGTTTTTAGCTCAAGAAAACGAATCTGTCGCCAAAGAGGACTCCGCCTTAGCCGAAGAGATTGTCGCGCCTCTGGAACAGGAATTCAAAACGGTAAAAGCCGAATTTGACGCCGAGATGGACGGCATCGAAAAAGAATCAGCGAAGGCGGCTATAGATATGGCCATGTCTGAATAACTGCATCTTGTCTGTCTGCGCGATACTGCGTACTGTTGGTGTGTGAGAAGGCCGACAAAGAATCTCGAGAGAAAGTTACTCGCCCAACAGTACCGGGTTATTATCGGTGTTGATGAGGTTGGTATGGGCTGTCTGGCTGGCCCAGTTGTTGTCTGTGCCGTCTCTTGTACGGCTGCGTTTTATTCGCGCGCACATACGCAACTCCGAGCTGTGCGCGATTCCAAGTTGTTATCGGCTAAACAACGTGAAACATACGCCACGGTATTGAGAGCTACACCCGGTCTGCAGTATGCATTGGCATTTTGTTACCCAAAAACAATTGACCGCATCAATATTTACCAAGCCGCGCGTCAGGCCATGCGCCGTGCAGTTTCAAAATTAAAGAATAATTCCCCTCTAATCGTTCTGGTAGATGGCCCGACAAAAATACCAAAGCTACCGCACCCACAAATGGCTATTGTTAAAGGTGACTGCCGTGTTTTCACCATTGCTTGTGCTTCAATAATTGCCAAGGTATATCGCGACCGTATGATGCTAAACTATGCAAAACATTATCCGGCATACGGTTTTGAAGCTCACAAAGGTTACGGCACCGCTTTGCATCTTTCACGTCTGGCAAAATATGGCACCAGCCCATTGCATCGGCAATCTTTTGCGCCGGTTGCCGCCCTACGAGCAATATCGCGCGACAAAACCTAGATCTTCTGTTAGAATAGTACCGGAAAGGAGGGCGATGAACTGAATAATGCATCAATCATCATGTAAGTGTCCCCATCACTTGTTGACCAAGCTTTTTATGATCTTGGCCGGCTTGTCGGCAATCGGCTTTTGGGTTGCCAACTTTAAAGGCGGTATCTTCTGGGACCTCGACCTCTCACGCTGGTTTTACCACGTTATCGTTTTTGCCTTGGTTACTTTCTTGACCGGCAAAAGTGGCGCCTGTACTTGTTGTTGTGGCGGCTGTGGTACCTGTCAGATAAGCGGCTAGTTCGTTTTTTATGACCCTGGCCTAAAATTTTTGGGCCGGGATATAAACAACGAAACAATCATATGAAAATTGCAATTAACGGTTTTGGTAGAATCGGCAGAATATTTTTCCGACAGGTATTCGGTAATCAGCCGGACATGGAGATTGTCGCCATCAATGATCTTGGCTCAGGTGATAACCTCGCATATCTGCTGACTTACGACAGCGTCTACGGCAAATATGATAAATCGGTAAAATTTGAGAATGACACGCTTATCGTAAATGGCACATCAATCAAAGTTATTCAAGAAAAAGATGCCGCGAGATTGCCATGGCAAGATTTGGACATTGATATTGTCGTTGAATCGAGTGGCGTTTTTGAAACTACCGACAAGGCAAAGGCGCATCTTGATGCTGGAGCTAAACGCGTCGTTATCAGCGCGCCGGCCAAAGATGACGTTACACCCACGGCCACACCCAATGTCGGAATGCAAACGCTTTCAAAAAGTCCGATCACTTCAAAC
>CAYHYQ010000057.1:0-558 GCA_964360715.1 uncultured Candidatus Saccharibacteria bacterium | reverse complement strand
TACTGGCATTTTTGAATCGAGAGAAAAGGCTTCCGCTCATTTCATTGCAGGGGCAAAGAAGGTGATTATTTCAGCGCCATCAGACAAAGATGTGAAAACAATAGTATTTAACGTAAACCATGGCATATTGCAAAGCAATGACCAACTTATCAGTTGTGCTTCATGTACCACCAACTGCGTCAACCCCGTCGTTGCCGTCATGATGCACAGCATCGGCATACACAAGGCGATGCTCAATACGGTACACGCCAACACGGCTACACAAAAAACTGTAGATGGTCCCGGCAATAAATCTGACTTTCGCTACGGCCGAGCCGGCGCCTGGAATATAATTCCCACAACGACTGGCGCGGCCAAAGCAACAACTCGGATAATTCCTGAGCTTGAAGGTAAATTTGACGGCATTTCAATTCGCGTGCCCGTCATCGCCGGTTCGCTTATTGATCTGACATTCCTTGCCGCGCGACCCACGACTGTTGCAGAAGTAAACGCCGCCTTCAAAACTGCGGCGGCCAGCCCCGAATGGCAGGGGATTTTAACGGTCACCGAAGAACCGCT
>CAYHYQ010000056.1:0-5251 GCA_964360715.1 uncultured Candidatus Saccharibacteria bacterium | reverse complement strand
ATATCTTTTGCCTCTATATTTTTCTCGGCAAAAAGTTTTTTCCAAATCTCTACCGATTCGGTGTCGCGCGGTATTTGGTCATTACCGGCAAAGACAGTTACATACAATCGTTGTGGGTCGAGGCCTATTTCTTCAGTCAGAAATTTAAAAATCCATGAGAGTTGTTCTTGTTTGAAATAATCACCGAAAGACCAATTGCCCAGCATCTCAAAAAATGTGGTGTGGCGGCTATCACCTACTTCTTCTATATCTTGAGAACGAAATGATTTTTGCGAGTTCGCAACACGCTTGCCTTGCGGATGCGGTTCACCAAGCAAAAACGGTACCATCGGTTGCATGCCTGATGATGTAAAGAGTGTTGTCGGATCATTCAACGGCACAAGCGAAGCCGAAGGCACAATAACGTGACTTTGTTTCTTGAAAAATTCCAGATATTTTTGGCGAACTTCATCAATTGTCATGGGTATATACGATTCTAACCGAATTTGAAGCATATTTAAAGTATGAGTGTATATATGAAGTAATAAATTACGTTTGCAATGAATTCTATTACAATATAAAAAAACGCTCCGGTGGTATCGGAGCGTACGTCTTTACACAACTACTTTGCAGTGCCGGCGTGCTGTTCAATCAGAGCGATCTCGGCTTTGATGACTTCCGGATCAATCTTCTCAAACAACGCCACCGGCTTAAGAATTGGCATACCGACGATGGTACGTGCGCCGGGCGCCCACCCTACATCGGTTACCTCAAGGAAAGTATTCAACTTTGCGACCGCGCCGGGCAAAAACGGTGCTACCAGACGCCGTGTCGCGTCAAGAACTTGCATACAAACGTAAAGCGTTTCGGCCGCGCCAACGATATCGGTCTTGATCCGTTGCCAGGGCTGACGCTGGGTGATGTAACCGTTGGCGCTTTGCGACAGCGCCAAAATCTGCGCTAACGCCTGTCGAAATTCACCACGTTCAATGCATTCGCCGACAGTGAAAAACGCGGGTTCGATAGAATGCATCAGAGTCATGCTCTCGCTATCGAATTCGGCAACGGATACATCGGGTACTTGCTGGAAATACTGGTGCACCATGGACAGCGTGCGGTGCCAGAAGTTACCCAGATTACCGATGAGATCGCCGTTGACTCTTTGTTCAAAGTCGTGCCAGCGAAAAGTTACATCCTTGTTCTCGGGTCCGTTGAGTGTGAGGTAGAACCGGATGGCATCGGGACTGAATTTGGCCAAGGCCTGCGGCAACCAGATGCCAATACCCTGACTCTTCGAGAACTTCACACCTTCGAAGTTCAGGAACTCACTGCTGATGATGCGGTCGGGTAAATGAAGCCCCAGTGCCATCAGCATTGCTGGCCAAATCACCGTGTGGAACGGGATATTGTCTTTGCCATGCACATAGTAGTGCAGAGCATCGGAATTTTCCCACCACTTGCGCCATGCTTCCGGATTACCGTTTGCGGCCGCCCACTCTTTTGAGCAGGAAAGATAACCGCACACGGCTTCGAACCAAACGTAGATGCATTTGTCGCGGAAGTCCTCAACAGGGACCGGAATACCCCACGGCAAATCGCGCGTGACCGGTCGGTCTTGTAAACCCTCATCCAGCCAACTCTTGGTGGTTGTGACGGCATTCTGCCGCCAACCCACTTGACTATCTGCCCAGCGCTGCAATTGTTGCTGAAACGCCGGGAGTTTGAAATAGAGGTGGGCTGAATCACGCCAAACCGGTGTATTCTTACAGTTGCGACACTTCGGTTCCACGAGTTGATCAGGTGTCAGTAGCTTACTACAACTATCACACTGATCACCGCGTGCGCCAACGGTAGCGCACTGCGGACAAATGCCTTCTACGAATCGGTCGGGTAAAAAGCGCCCGCAAGTTTCACAAAAGGCCTGGGCTTCGGTTTTGGCCGTCATGTGACCGGCTTCAAAAATACGCCGAAACACATCTTGCGCCACTTGCTTATGAAACTCGCCCATCGTAGCCGAGAACAAAGAGTAGCTACAGTCCAAACCTTTAACTAACGTGGCGATGAATTCATCGTGATAACGCTGCGCCACTTCAGCCGGGGTTTTACTTTCTTTGTCCGCGGTCACGATAATTGGCGTGCCATGGCAATCACTGCCCGACATATAAAGTACATCGTCACCGCGCGCGCGATGATAGCGCGCAATAATGTCCGCCGGTAATAACGCGGAAACATGCCCCAAATGCAAACTGCCATTGGCATACGGCCACGCGGCCGCAACAAGTACGGGTCTACCCACCGTGTTCCTCTTTTCTTTGCGGCCCCTTGCCACAAGTTTTAGTTGTAAAAAAGCAAAAAACTGTAAGGTTGGCTAGGATGGGAATCGAACCCATAACCCAGCGATTATGAGACGCTTGCTCTACCCTTGAGCTACCTAGCCATACCGGCGCTACCGTAACACACAAAATATATGTCTACAAGGGCTTTACAACACAAACGATGCTTGCTAGATTTGTCAAATTGAGATTCGTCTTGGATCTCAAACGTCAGTCCCTTAACAATCGGGACGCTACTCAATAGGAGAACGAAAATGGCAATGCGCATGGCCCACGTGATGACTTCTGAATTCGTCACGAATGGACATCCCGACAAGGTTTGCGACCAAATGGCCGACACTATCGTCGGCGCGGCAATCGAACAGGATCCGAAATCACGCGTGGCTATGGAAGTCACCGGCGGCCACGGCCTTGTGCATGTGACCGGCGAAATGACTACGCGCGCGCAGTTTGATATTGGCGAGCTCCTCCGGCAGACGTACAAGGAGATTGGCCACGATCACCCGATCGCCGTAACCACTAATGTGGTGCGGCAAGCGCCCGACATCGCTCAGGGCGTTGACCGTGAAGGCGCCGGTGACCAAGGCATTATGACCGGCTACGCTATCGCCGGCGATCCCAGCTTTATGCCAAGGGTTTGGGTGCTCGCACGTACACTGTGCCAGCGTTTGCGGTTCTGTCGCGATAATGGCATTCTGCCCTACCTCAAGCCCGACGGTAAGAGTCAGGTTACGATGATTAACGGCAAGGTTACTCACGTCACGCTCGCGGCGCATCACGCCGAAGACGTGGATCTCATCACCTTGCGCCACGATTTGGCCAAGCATGTGGTCGGCAATGTTCTGCCCGATTTCTCGGTCGTGCTCGATTCTTGCGATCCGAAGAATCCGATACCTGATGCCAATACGGTCATCAATGGTACCGATCGCTTCGTCGAGGGCGGTTTCGATGCCGATGCCGGCACTACCGGCCGCAAGCTTGTCGTAGACAACTACGGCCCCAATGTTGAAATTGGCGGCGGTTGCTATTCCGGCAAAGACCCTAGCAAAGTTGATCGGAGCGGCGCTTACTTTTGCCGTCTGATCGCCAAATCCATCGTGGTTGGCCGTCATGCCGGTGAAGCACTCGTCAAGGTTGGTTACGCCATCGGCGTAGCCAAACCGACATTCGTTTCAGTAGAGACCGATCTGCCGGAAATGGCTAACCACGCGTTGACACTGAGGATTCTGGCCCAGTTCGATTTCCGGCCACTGGCGATCATCGAACGGCTCAAACTGCAGAATCCGCGCGGCTGGCGCTACCGCGATACGGCCGAAGCCGGCCACTACGGCAACATAGCGTTCCCCTGGGAACACGTTGTTGCAATCCGCTAGGGGCCAGTATGCATAACCACGATTTCAAAGACCCGCGGCGCGATCTCAAACCGGAAACGGCAGTTCTGAACACCGGCTACGATGACCGTTTATCGGAGCTTTCAATTCGGCCACCGGTTTTTCTCACCAGTACTTTCGGCTTCCGTAATGCTGCTGAAGGCGCGATGCATTTCCAGCGCGCTTATCACCTACCCGGTAACGATGGCGCGGACCCCGGGCTAATCTATGCACGGATTAACAATCCGAACATCGAAATGCTCGAGCATAAGATGACAGCAGTGGAAGCCGGTGCGAATTTCGCCGCCGCTTTCCCCTCGGGCATGAGTGCAATCACAACGGCCATGCTCGCGCTTCTGCCGTGGGACGCAACGGTTCTTTACACCGATCCGGTCTACGGCGGTACCTACTTCTTCCTCGAGCACCTCGGCGCGCGCTTCGGCATCAAGGCCACGGCTGTTGACACAAGCGATCTCGCTAAAGTTGCGACAGCTCTACGCGCCGCGCCAAAGCCGTTCGATCTCGTGCTCATCGAAACCCCGGCCAACCCGACAATGACGCTTACCGACATTGAAGGTGTGGTGAATCTGGTAAAAGAATACGACGATAAAACACTGGTCATGGTGGACAATACATTCCTCGGCCCAGTGTTTCAACAGCCCTTCAATCTGGGTGCTGACATCGTTGTCTACTCGGCTACCAAGTTCATCGGCGGCCATTCCGATTTGATTGCCGGCATTGTGCTTACGCGTACCAAAGCGCACATGACGCCGATCAAGGATTACCGCTCAATCCTGGGCGCCACTGTTTCGCCGTTCGCGGCGTGGCAGATGATACGCTCGCTCGATACGCTCTTCATGCGCATGCGCCAGCAAGCAGTGCATGCTACAAAAGTGGCTGAAGCGCTTGCCGTGCATCCCAAGGTGGCACGGGTAATCTTCCCGGCACTGCTTAAAGCTAAAGACGGCGCGGCTTACGCAACGTACTACAAGCAGTGTTCGGGGCCCGGTTCCACCATGTCATTCGTGCTTAAGCAGGATGACTGGGAATCAGCCCAACGCTTGCTCGACTCGCTCGAACTGTGCCATCTCGCAGTGTCGCTGGGTGGTGTTGAAACACTCATCGAGCATCCACGACGCATGACGCACTCGGACATGTCTGAAGCCGATCTTAATCGTTGCGGTATCAGCGACGGCATGATCCGGCTATCGGTCGGCCTCGAAGACCCCAGCGACCTGATCAAGGATCTGTACAAGGGACTTGAAAAGGTCTAGCTAACAACGCAGTAACACTCCGCTAATACCGGAGTGTTTTTTATATAAAAAAAGAGACCCGTTACAGGTCTCGGTAATGCGCCCTCAGCTCGGCCTTGGCCGTGCGGCGGTTGTAGCCGCCCTTCTTGCCCTTGGGGCTCGAGTGAAAGCGCTGGGCCGGCGCGATGAGCTTGCGTCGCTTCCGCTCCAGCTCGTTGGGATCAATCGTAAAACTCATTTCTTCTTTCTTCACTCCTTCTCCTTTCGAGGAATCAGACGAAGTGGGTCATGCACATGCATACGATTTTAAAGACCC
>CAYHYQ010000055.1:0-5320 GCA_964360715.1 uncultured Candidatus Saccharibacteria bacterium | reverse complement strand
CGTCAGCGTCGAGGGAGCTGGGTCTTCGGCAGATGACGTCACCACTGAAATCAAGAATGGTACGCTGATCATCGCCAGCAAAGAGTCCGTCTCCAGCCGTGGTTTCGTGAGCATCGGCCGTCGTGTTTCAGTCCGTGGTATCATTGCCGGCGTCAACCTCGGTACCATCAATGTCCGTGGCGGCGATATCGTCATGGGAGACAGGATTATAACCGCAGGAAGGGGTGGTATTGCGGTCGGCGGCTCCATTGTCGGCGGTGTCATCAGTAGTAACGTGTCGGTCGACGCCGGGGAAGAAGTGACCGTGACCATCACTGTCCCCAAGAAGACGCCTGTCAGCGTTACCGATGTGAACGGGTCTGTCACTATCGGTGATACCGAAGGACCAGTTCAGATAACCGTCCAAGGTAACGACGAGGTTGCCGTCGGCAAAGTCACCGATGCCACCCTTACCCTTCAAGGGAATGGTGAGATCACTGTCACCGACGTGAATGGACGCCTGACCATGGTCGTCCAAGGTAACGGCGACATACATGTCAAAGATGGTAGTACGGCTTTCCTCCTGGCCAGATTGGTCGGCAATGGCAAGATCAAGTTCGGCGGAAAAGCCGAGAAAGCCACGCTATCGGTTGTAGGCAACGGCAAAATCAAGATTGGCCCCGTGGCCACCAATCCGAACACAAGCATCGTCGGCAATGGCAAGATTAAGATTGGCACCGCCGACTGAACCTCAAGAGACCCTCAACGGTAAGAGCCCCACTTCAGGGGCTCTTTTTTGTTTTATAATTGTAGCGTACTTATTATTTTTTCTCGGCCGCAAGTAACCTTTTAACGGTTTTGCGTAAACCCTCAGACCATTCACCAGGAAGCCCCTTTGTGATTCCGACTAGGTTATCATCTAAATCTTTATCGGTAATATATGGGTCGTTTTGTACTAAGGCACGGACTTTTTCAATTGTCACCCAAACCTTCCCGCCCGGGGTTCCATGTCTTTTTTCGCCTTTTTTTTGTGGCGAACCCCAAATCATTCTACCGGGCAAAGAACGTCCACCTTCCTCGTCAACCATGGCCGCCTTTAATTCCGCGAATGACCTGGCGTGCGCCGCGGTCTTGGGAAACTTGGCTCGTATTTCCGTGGCCGTTTCACGGCGACGAGTTGCTTCACGTTGTTTGTGCGCATCTTCTGCCGAATCACCATGCGCCGCGATACGATCCGAGGGTTTCGGAACTATAATAAACTCTTGTAAACGCTGTGCGTCATCCAATTCCCAAGGGTTTTCATTTTCAGGATTTACGACCCTTTTGCGAGAACCGTCCATGTTTTCTCCGAAATTCATAATATATATTGCATGGTATTAAAAATACCAGCGTTATGAGCATTAGTTAAGCACTCCCCGCCGGCAAAGTATAGAAATATTATCCACAGATACCATAGTTAATTTTGCTCTAATTTTTTACTAATGAAGCATAGGCAAGCACAATGTCGGGGTAACCCACGGAACTGCCGTAGTAGCGGGTAATGGCTTTGTGTTGGTCATCATTCCAGCCGTGTCGTATTAGAAAATTAGCCGCACTGGGAATTGCATCTTCGGGTTCAAATAGGTTAATCGTGCCATTTTTGTCACCATCAACACCGTAGGCCAATAGCGAGTTAGGCATAAATTGGACAATACCCAAAGCGCCGGCATACGAGCCCTTAATACTGAAACAATCTATACGGGCTTCTAAACAATAAGTCACCAACGCAATCACTTGCTCAGCTTGCCCTTTCCAGCGTGTTGCCGACCACTGCCGCATGCGCGAATACAAAGCATTAAAGGTAATGTAATTACCGTTGTTTTTACCAAAATCGGTCTCAATAGCGATGATACCCGCCAATATTTCTTGAGGTACACCGTAGTCGCGCTCCGTTTTTTCAAAAATTGCCGAATGTGAAACAAGATAGTTACGACCATTTTGCACTAAAGTATCGCTCGTCAGTTTTTTGGTAATGATATCCCAGCTTGGTTGCTTATACGTCACGGTTTTAATCGTGTAAAACCGCAAGCGCTTGTCGTTAAATAACGCATTCACAACGGCCTTATCAAAACCCTTGGCCACCAACTGTTGTTTTACATATGTTACCCGCGGACTCACCGCCGCCGCGACCCTGATTGGTATAATAAACAGGATTGTAATGAATAGATACGGAAGTATACGAGTTATACTTGTTGTTTTTTGAGTTATCATTGACTATCACAGTATACGGGTTTTCAAAGCGCAATACCATGTATACTCACATAACCACTGGAGTATCTTGGAGTGTAAATTATTATGTGTGTATAACTAAACATACTGATTAGTTAAACTTTGAGATACAATAACTTTATGAATACATACAAACTCGGAATTGGATTAACAGTAGGTGTCGCTTTCTTATTTTCGCTGAATGCTTTCGTAGGTGTTAGTCAGATAAAAAAAGAACTTAATATTGCCTCACCGGCAACGGCAATCAATAATTCACAAGGAGCTTTTGATTCTTTGGAAACACCGCCTGCGGAAGATACCGCGGAAGTAGAAAATCAAGCAAATTTGCTTAACGTGTCCAACGCGGGCTCTGACAATTCTTTCCGCGCGACCGGCAAGTTTTACTGTCCACAAAAAGCAAACGTTCCCGAGCTTGCCGAGTCACTCGCGGGTTATTTTGGAAAGACAAAAAAAACAATCACCGATCACTGGGGCGATTTTTCCGATCAATTTGCCTTAGAACAGAACATAAGCGGATTTTTTCTTGCATATAAAAGATTAAATGCCGTATGTAATGATCCGTCCCTGCCGCGCGGACTGCGTCTTACCGAAATATCTCCTTCTTCCATTAGCCCAAAACAGGAATTATATCTTGAAGGTTTCGGTTTTCATAAAAACGTAGTCAGTTATTTTAAGTTAGATAATGTCAGAGCAGGCACTACGTTTCGAATAGATTCCACGACAATGCGCATCTCGATGCCCACTTGCACACCCGGCAAACACAAAGTTTCAGTCGAAAGCTATTGGGGTAGCACGAATGATTTGTCAATTACGTGTCTGGGATTAAAAACCACACCAACACCCACGCCTAAACTAACTCCGACACCCTCAAAAACACCGACGCTATCGCGTGGCCCGATGCCATCAATACCCTGTGACCCTGGCAGGTGTCCGACGGGCAGTCCGTTAGTCATCATCAACAGTCCAACATGCCCGGGATTAAGTCAGAACGCCTGTACCGTCAATAAGAATCCGATCTGTGAATGGTGGAATAACGCTTGTCAGCTACCAAGCTGTGGCGCAATCATTCGCTCGCTTGGCTATAACAATACCGCAAAATACGATGTTGGTTGTTTCCCGAACGGCAAACCCGACGCTAGCTGGAGTTTTGCCGGCCCAACCAATGATTGCGGTAGTGTTAAAGACGCCACGAAAGTTGGTTGTTTCTGGCGCGCAAACTAGCTTAAGGTTTAGCCAAACAGGAAGCCCTCTCCGCATAGCTCTGGGGAAACATTGCCCCCACATGACCGTCGCCCCAGCGACGGTTTCTGTTTTTATATTTTCTTCCACATACGTAGTTCGTCTACGACAAAACCCTGCTTTTTATACATGTCTATGGCCAGAGTGTTTTCGGCTTTAACGGTCAGTTGGCATATTGTAATGCCTTGCGGTTTCAGCCATTCAAAAAAAGCATTCTGTAAAGACAAACCAATGCCTTTGTTACGTTACGCTTTTGCCACAATGAGTGAATCCAGAAAACCGATCTTCTTCATATCGTAGCCGCGGGGCATGTCTTTTATATTGCCAGCCAAGTAACCCGCGTAATCATCACCTTCTTTGGCAAACACAAAAAACATACCGTCTTGAAGATAGTCATCAAATTCTGCGCGATCGTCAGATATCACTTGATTGCGTACATACTGCTTGCCCACGCCTAGCGCCGTGTAGTGCTCGTCAAACTCGGCTTCAAGTTTCTGAAACCCCGCGAAATCCTCTTTGGTATTTTGTGCAGTAACGATATTCATAAAAGTTATTTCCTATAAAACTCAATGGTTTTCTTTAGACCATCATCGAATCCTACAATCGGTTCATATCCTAGCAGTTTTTTGGCCTTTGTTATGTCGGCCAAGGAGTGGTTCACATCACCCTTTCGTTCTTCCTTATATATTGGCTTACAACTCACACTCAGCGCCGTGTTAATCTTTTCAGCTAACGTATTCAGTGAAATCTCCGTACCACAGGCAATATTAATAACTTCACCGACACATTCTTTTCCAACAGTACACGCTAACAGATTAGCATGTACGTTATTGTCAACATAGGTAAAATCACGCGATGTTTCGCCATCACCGTAGATAATCGGTGATTCCCCCGCCAGCATCTTTTTAATAAACAGCGGTATAACAGCTGAATATACCGACTCTGGGTCTTGATTTGGTCCGAACACATTGAAATACCGCAGACACACCGTTTCAAGTCCAAAAAGTGTATAGAAGTTCTGGCAGTAATACTCACCGCTCAGTTTTTGAATTGCATAGGGCGACTTTGGCGCCGTGGGCATGGTTTCAACTTTGGGCATAGTTGGCGAATCGCCATAGGCCGACGATGACGCGGCATACACAAACCGTTTCACCTGCGCATCGCGGGCAGCAATAAGCATGTTGAGCGTGCCCAGCACATTGGCATTATGTGTTCGCACCGGATCATCAATCGAGCGGGGCACTGAGGGAATAGCGCCTTGATGCAGAACATACTCAATGCCCTTTACGGCCGTGCGGGCAACATCTAAATCAGTAAAATCACCTTCAATAAACTCAATATCTTTCAGAAACAGCTCTATGTTTTTCTTTTTACCGGTCGAAAGATCATCTAAAACCCGCACGGTCTCACCGTTTTCCAATAACTTCTTGACTATATTTGAACCGATAAACCCCGCCCCACCCGTAACAAGGTATTTAGACATGTATAGTATGACGAATTAAAAGCAATACGATGGTAACGAATTACTAGATAATTTTATTAAAAAACTCGTACTTTTTTCTCATATAATCACGGAAACTGCCGCCATTGGATGCTTTTTTAATGTCTTCATATTGTTTGGCTAACGCTGGGTTATCTCGTAACATTTCAAAGACCTTCAGATGTTCTTGAAATGTCGGCGTTGTCGCATCGGTTAAATATAATTCAACTTCAAACCCATCTTGTTCTAACACCCACTTCATCGGTAGCCGCTCCATTTGTCTCGGTTCCCCGAATAAAGTAACCAGTATCGGCAAGTACTCTTTATATGTATCCTGCGATGCCAAGATATTCA
>CAYHYQ010000054.1:0-5359 GCA_964360715.1 uncultured Candidatus Saccharibacteria bacterium | reverse complement strand
CATGATGATGTTGTCGAGATTTTTTCTGATCCGATTAATTTGCCAGCAAAGTATTCGCATGACCCGGAGTATACATTTCGCAAAGTACGCCAGTTCACGCGTCTGTTGGCCGAATGCGGTGCGGATGGTGTTATCTGCTCGGCAAAACATGTACCAATACTCAAGCGTGAATTTCCACACTTGCTTTATGTCTGTCCGGGTATCAGGCCAATGTGGGCGGCTAAAAACGATCAAGAACAAATCACGACTCCGGCGCAAGCTATAGAAAACGTCGCCGATTTCATTGTTGTCGGTCGTCCGATCCTGCAACCACCATTGGAAATCGGTTCACCGGTTAATGCCGCGATTCGTATTGCCGAAGAAATCGCCAGTGTAGGGAAGGAGTAATATATGGGATTTACGAGCCAGACACTCCTTGTGCCGTCAGGCGTGGAATATGCAACTCTCGATTTGGCCCTGCTAAGAATGATGGCTGAATGTGGCTTTATTCGCTGGAGTGAAGAGCCATTCACGCTCAGGTCCGGCATCGAATCGCACGTGTATGTGTTCGGCAGAGAAGACCTGACTGATAACCCCGACTTGAGCTGGCTTGTTGGTCAGAAACTGTGCCATTTCCTGACAGCGGAATATGTTCGGCGAAACGAGCGGCGTATGCCAAATCTTATCGGCATACCCGTGGCGGGCACGGCCTTGGCCGCCGCCACCTCTTTTACCAGTGAGGCCTCGGGTTATATTACGCCCTGTAGTTTTCCGCGCATGAATTGGCGTCTGATGCGCGAATATCAAAAAGCGCACGGCGCGCATAAAGACGGCTTTGTGTACGGCAAGCCAAACCCGGAACGTTATTGGCACATTGCCATTGATAACGTGGTTACCAACGGTAAATCGAAAGAGGAGGCGGCCGAACACTTTGATGCCGATGGCTATGACGGCAAGGGGATGACCAACGTCATTTTCATTGACCGTCAGCAGGGCGGTATTGCGCGTCTGCGCGCGAAGGGTTTTACCGATTTGTTAGTGGTCTATAATTTACTCGATATCACCTTCGCTTACCGCCAGCTTGATCTTTGGCCGGTCGAAGCATTGGCAAAAGTCGAAGCCGAGATTAAAGCCCACCAATTCTCGGCTACTTAACAGCCAAAACCGGCATAACTCACCGGTTTTTTTATATACTTTACAATTACTATTTAATATGCTACTATAATATCGCACATTTCCAATAAGATTTTTGCGCTTCTTGCATAACCAGTCGTCCCGGACTTTTCGGGACGGCTTTTTTTTGCTACAATTTCTGCCCATGCCTGAAATATCCATCAGCGCCGAAACACTTTTTCATGTCGGGAATTTTGCGGTTACAAACTCTATTTTAACGTCGTTTATTATTTTTTGCATACTTATATTTTTTGCGTTTGTTTTGCGACGGCGCATATCATTATTGCCGGGCATGTTTCAAAGCGTTATTGAAGTGTTGTTTGAACAAATTATTACGTTTATGGAAAACGTCTTGGGCAGTCGCGCCAAAGCCGAACGCTATTTTCCGTTCATTGCCACGGTATTCTTATTCGTTTTATTTTCAAACTGGTTCGGCTTACTGCCGATTGTCGGTTCAATTCAGTTTTACGAACACGGCCATGCCATACCGCTTTTGCGTTCACCGGCGGCCGATCTTAATTTTACAATTATGTTGGCGATCATTTCGGTTATCGGGGTTAACATTTTGGCTGTATTTGCCCTGGGTATCAAACGCCACGCGCATAAGTTTTTTGTAAATCCGGTACGCCAACCTATCCTTTCATTTGTGGGTGTTCTTGAACTTGTTTCAGAATTTGTTAAAATTATATCGTTCTCGTTCCGATTATTCGGCAACGTGTTTGCAGGCGAGGTCCTGTTGGCGATTGTCGCTTATCTGGTACCGGCCATCCTGCCGCTGCCGTTTTTGTTTCTTGAAGTATTTGTCGGTTTTGTACAAGCATTTATCTTCTCGGTCCTGACACTGGTCTTTATGGCTATGGCGGTCAGTGAAGAGACGAGTCATTAATTAAGTATTCATCCTGCCGTACCGATACGCGCTTACGCGAACATCGGAATAGCCGAATGTTATACACTAGTATTTATGAGCCCAGAAGTTGCAAAGTTGCTCGCAATCGGTGCGGTGATGGCCATTGGTACCATCGGCCCGGCCTTGGCTATCGCTAAAATCGGTGCCAGTGGCGCCGAAGCCATCGGTCGTAATCCCGAGGCCTCATCGAAAGTGCAGACGGCCATGATTCTAGCCATTGCTTTTGCCGAAGCCATTGCTATTTACTGTCTTGTTGTGGCGTTGATTCTTAAATTCGTTGAGTAAACGTCATGCAGGAACTTTTGACACAGCTCGGTATTAACGGTAAGGCACTCCTGTATCAGGGATTAAATTTTACGCTGTTGTTAATTGTGCTGACTTTTGCCGTATATCGGCCATTGTTAAAGGCAATGCGTGTACGTCGGGAAAAAATAGTTATGGGTTTACGGGGTGCTGAAGAAGCGGCCGCGCGTATTACTGAAGCAGAAAAAGAAAAAGAACAGCGTATTGCCGCGGCCGATCAGCAAGCGCTGGTAATTATAGCAACCGCCGAGACAGAAGCCGGCGTGCGTGGTAAAGAAATTATTACCGTGGCTGAACATACGGCCGAAGGGGTCTTGGCTGAAGCTGAAACCGTTGCGCAACACCGCCGGGTGCAGGAATTGAAAAAACTGGCTACAGAGTCGCGCCAACTTGTAAAAGAGGCGATAATCAAAACCGTCGGTCTGGATCCGAAAGCCATTGACGAAGCGTTAATCGCGAAAGCCGTGGCTGATATGCGCCGCCCAACATCATGAAATATTCAGCTGATGCTTACGCCACCGCCTTTTGGGCCGTCTATACGGCGCATGGAGCGAAACAGGACGCCAAACTCATAGAGCGCTTGACTCATCTGTTACGCCGAACCGGCGACATACATTCGGCAGATAGCATTGTGCGTGCCATTGAGCGTCGCGCCGCCGGCGCGCAGGGCGGGCGAAATGTTGTTGTTGAGTTTGCAAGACAGCCTACGCCAATACAACTCACTGCCCTGCGCGCGGTAATGCAATCGCATGATATTATCGAGGTGCGCACCCGGCCGGCGCTTGTGGCCGGCATGCGTGTCAGTATAAACGGTGAATATGAGTATGATGGTTCACTACAGCGAAAACTGGAAAAATTATTTGGCTAATATATGGCCTACGAAATTATAGAAAAACTAAAGCGCGAGCTGGGTGCGTTTACCGATGACGCGGCATTTGAATCCGTCGGCACGGTGGTTGAAACCGGTGATGGCATCGCTAAAATTTCAGGCCTTTCGAAGGCATTGAGTCAAGAATTGTTAACGATTGATACGTCGGCCGGTGAAGTTTCGGCTGTCGCTTTCAATCTGGAAGAACAATTCATCGGGGCGGTTATCTTAGCTGAAGCAGGGCGTATACGCATCGGTGATCGTGTGCGTCAGACCGGCCGTGTTATTTCAATTCCGGTCGGGGATGCTTTGTTAGGTCGCGTTATTGATCCGCTCGGCAATCCGCTTGATGAAAAAGGCGCACTCTTAAATAAAGAATCGGTAAAACAATATCCATTGGAACGGTCGGCGCCGGGTGTTATCGCGCGCCAATCAGTTAATGCGCCATTGCATACCGGCATTATGGCGATTGATGCCATGATTCCAATAGGTCGCGGTCAGCGCGAGTTGATTATCGGCGACCGTCAGACCGGTAAAACCGCTATTGCGCTTGATGCTATTTTAAATCAGAAAAATGACGCCAATGTCGCAGTCGGCCGACCATCGGTTATGTGCGTCTATGTGGCCATCGGCCAAAAAAATTCAAAAATTGCCCAGCTCGTTAAAATTTTAAAAGAATCGGGTGCACTTGAATATACTGTTGTTGTTTCCGCACCGGCCTCCGCACCGGCCTCTTTGCAATATCTGGCACCATTTGCTGGCTGTGCCGTCGGTGAATACTTCATGGACAATGGCCGTGATGCATTGGTTGTATATGATGATTTGACCAAGCACGCCAATGCGTATCGTGAACTCTCACTTTTACTGCGCCGGCCGCCGGGCCGCGAAGCGTTTCCGGGCGACATCTTTTACCTACATGCGCGCTTACTTGAACGCGCTGCAAAACTGAATAAAGAAAATGGCGGCGGTTCGCTTACAGCACTACCGATTATCGAAACCCAGTTGGGCGATGTTTCGGCCTATATACCCACAAACGTTATCTCAATTACCGACGGTCAGATTTATCTGGAGTCAAATCTTTTCCACCAAGGCCAGCGCCCGGCTGTGAATGCCGGTTTGTCGGTGTCGCGTGTCGGTTCGGCCGCCCAAACCAAGGCCATGAAAAAAGTAGCCGGTAAATTACGTTTAGAGCTGGCGCAGTTTCGTGAATTGCAAGCCTTCGCGCAATTTTCATCTGATCTCGATGAAAACACGAAGCGCCAAATTGAACGCGGTCGTAGATTAACAGAATTACTGAAACAGATTGACGGCGAACCGTTGCCTTTTGAAGAACAGGTGGCAGTGATGTATGTTGCCATCAACGGATTAATTGATGATATTGCTGTTGTACAGACACAAGAATTTGCCGCTCAGTTTCGTAATTATCTTCGAAAGTTATGCAAACACTCCGTCCTCGAGCCATTACGTACCGAAGGCCAATTAACAGACAAAACCGAAGCGGCGCTGAAACAAGCAGTTGAAGAATTTAAAAACATTAAATAATGGAACAAAATTCACAACTCACAACTAATAAGGGTTTTAAAACAACCGGTAAAATTATCGGTGGAATTATTATTTTATTAGCGCTTATCATCGGATTCTATCTGATCTATGGTATAGAGCATCAGATATGGCCTTTCAGGTCCAAGAGTACTTATCAAGGTAATACTGATGAACCCGTAACTATTACAGGTTCATCATCTGGTTCAAGCACAATTTCCTGGCAGGATTTTAAAAATAAATTTGGCTTTGCTATTACTATTCCCAGTGATTGGAAAATTACCTGTGGAGATGATCAATCCCATAGCTCATGCGATTTTCAATCGCCACAAGATATCCTCGATGAAAAAAAAGGACCCGAAGGTGAGCATTCACCGTATGCCAGTTTGATTATTGAAGTATTGGATAAGCCAACTCTTTACCCGGATACCCAAGAGAAAAGACCTGATATAAAGATAGGGACGACTGTTTTCAATAGATATGAAGTTTGGGGTTTCGGCCTTGTATACGGTGTAGCGCATGGGAACAAATATTTTCAATTCGATTCTATGTATGATCGCGACCCACAAATCCTTTCCACCTTTCGTTTA
>CAYHYQ010000053.1:0-5459 GCA_964360715.1 uncultured Candidatus Saccharibacteria bacterium | reverse complement strand
GCTCTTTGAATTTCGCTTCGTTACCGCCCTGCTTATCGGGATGATGTTTGTGTGCCAAAACACGGTACTGCTTTTTAATTTCATCAGCAGTTGCCGTTTTAGGCACTCCTAAAATTGAGTAATAATCACCAGCCATATAGATATTTTAGAGATGCGGCGTTTTTACTTCTTTATGCGCGATTTCGTAACGCACAAAGTTAGTTTTTTCGGCAATGCGATACAAAACCATACCAATAGGCACAGCCAACCACAGATAAATAAAACCAAGCGCCCGTAAAACAAAGAATAGTGCCAAGGCGGCGATGATAGGCATGTAAGTAACCAAGTTTTGCCACTCACCTGCCAATGAAACCGCGGCATACGATGTAATTCGTTTTTCAATTACAGCACGCGCTGTCGGCGAAACATAATCGAAGTATTGACCGCCTAATGTGGTTTCAACACTCACATGTACTATACGCTCAAATAGCATCGCGAGTTCTTGATCGTTACTTGTGCTCTGGACATCATGGTTATAGATAAAAGCGCCGGCCATCAATATTAGCAAGCCCGTAATCAGCGGTGGAATACCTAGCCGCAAGGTATCCATGATTGCAACCGTACGTTGTGTTTCGCGTTGACGCGCGAGTGTATGCACGGCAATAGTACCCGTAATACACGCACCAGCCAAAGCCACGATTTGCCAGATACCGGCGCCCAATGCGATACCGTAAGGCACTACAACGACTATTGCGGCCAAAACCGCAGAACGCCAACCGGGCACAATAAATAAGTAGAGCGCCAGCAGATCAAGCAATAAGATGAATGGCGCCAAGGGTGATAACAACCGGCCGGCCCAGGAAAGGTCATCCCAAATAATCGTGCGTGCGGTATACCACAACACAAACGAAACTGCAGTGATCAGTGCCAGGAATACCGCTTGTTTCATTCGTGATGACATATTTATTTTTGTTCTTCTTTCTGCTCTTCAGTTTTATGCGGATCAGCTTCAACTTTCGGTTCACTCGGGTTTTCCTGCTTTTGTGCCTCGTACAAGGCCTTGCCGATTTTTTGTGCCGAAGTTGAAAGTTCCTCGGTAGCCGCACGAATCGCGGTAACGTCTTCAGAATCTTTCAGTGCTTTGAGGGCTGTTATTTTACCCTCAACCTCGGTTTTGATATCAGCAGATACTTTATCGCCTGAATCCTTTAGAGCACGTTCCGCCGTGTACATTAATGTCTCGGCGCCGTTGCGGGCTTCGATTAATTCACGCTTCTTCGCATCTTCTGTGGCGAACTTCTCGGCATCGGCCACCATGCGCTTTTTTTCATCTTCGCTCAAACCCGATGAACCCTCAATACGAATTGACTGCTCTTTGCCCGTGCCCTTATCTTTGGCTTTGACATGCAAAATGCCGTTAGCATCAATATCGAATGTAACTTCGATTTGCGGCATGCCGCGCGGCGCCGGCGCGATGCCTTCCAGATGAAACATACCCAATGTTTTATTATCAACGGCCATAGGTCGTTCACCTTGCAAAACATGAATCTCCACCTGCGGCTGGTTATCGGACGCGGTTGAATACACTTGCGACTTTGATGTCGGCACCGTGGTGTTTTTGGCAATCATTGGTGTCATAACACTCCCCATGGTTTCAATACCCAGTGTCAGTGGTGTGACATCGAGCAGTAACACATCTTTGACATCACCGCGCATCACACCGCCTTGAATACCGGCACCGGCGGCAACGACTTCGTCAGGATTGATATCTTTATGCGGTTCTTTGCCGAATAATGCACGCACAGCTTCAACGATAGCCGGCATACGTGTCTGACCGCCAACCAATACTATTTCGTTGATATCGGAGAACTTGAGTTTGGCTTCGGCAACGGTTTGTTTTGTCAATTCAATTGATTTTGCAATCAGATCACGGGTTATGTCTTCGAGCTTGGCGCGCGTGAAATTAAGATTAAAATGCACCGGACCCGAGGCCCCGGCCGTCAAAAACGGAATATTGACTTCGGTCTGTGGCGTGCTCGATAATTCGTGTTTTGCTTTTTCAGCCGCATCTTTCAAACGCTGTAAAACAAGCTGATCTTTGCTCACATCCATACCCTGTTCCTTTTTGAATTCCTCAACAAAGTAACTAATGATGCGCTGATCTATATCATCGCCGCCTAAGTGTGTATCGCCGCCGGTTGCTCGTACTTCAATAGTATCGGCTGATATTTCAAGTACCGAGATATCAAATGTGCCTCCGCCAAAATCGTAAACGACTATCTTTTCTTCTTTCTTTTTATCGAAACCGTAAGCCAAAGCCGCAGCTGTCGGTTCATTAATGACACGCAGGACTTTCAAACCCGCGATTTCGCCGGCATCTTTTGTCGCCTGACGCTGTGAATCATCAAAATAAGCCGGTACCGTAATAATGGCCTCGGTAATTTTCTCACCCAGTTTGTCTTCGGCATCTGTCTTTAGCTTTTGCAATACCATGGCCGCAATCTCGGCCGGCTTTAACCACTTGTCACCCATCTTTATTTCAACCGCGCCATTGCCGCCTTCGCGGATTTCATAGGGTAGCAGTTGTTTGTCGCGCTGGACTTCTTTGTCGCTAAAACGGCGCCCGATGAGACGTTTGGCTGAATAAATCGTATTCTTTGCGTTTGTTATGGCTTGACGTTTTGCCGTCACGCCAACATAGCGTTCACCGTTTTTACCCACGGCCACCACTGACGGCGTCGTGCGCATGCCTTCTTTATTTTCTATGATACGGGGCTGACCGGCCTCGACAATAGCCATCGCCGAATTTGTAGTACCCAGATCAATACCTAATACTTTTGACATATGTATATACATCGTACCATGTTTGGCAGACGCGCACTTGGCGCGAATGTCACAGCAAACGATGAGCTTGTTTTATTTTGAATTATTTTTTACAACGAACCGCACACGCGCCGGCCTGATAACTTTACCGGCCAATGTCCAGCCGGAACGCACTTCTTCCATAACTTCATCTGTTTTGCCTTCGTCATCAACAGCTTCATGTAAGGCCGCGTCGAATGCGCCAGCAGTGATAATTCGTTTGGCGCCGAACTTTTGCAATGCCCCGATAAACTGTTTAATCGTCTGCTCCACGCCCTGAAACCAATTCTTTTCCTGCTCACGCACATCGGGTGGTGCATGCTTTACAACCATTTCAAACGTATCGTAGATATCGAGCATGTCGAGGATCACACCTTCGACGGCAAACTTCAGAAATTCTTGCATACGTTGACCCTCCTCTTTGCGGTAATTTATGAGATCGGCTTGTGCGCGTTTCCAGTTGCCAAGGTACTCATCTGCTTTCTGCTGTGTCACGGTTAATTCATCGGGCGGCGCAGGTGACGCTATCGGCTCATCTGTCTGTTCATCGTGTATTATGTTGTTCATTGGTTTTAATGTTTAGTATTTTTTTGAATTTCTTCGACGGTATAGTTCAATAACCCGACATTGCGCCGATAATCCATACGCATCGGCCCGATGATAACTATAGAACCCGTAAGCCGCCCGGGCAAAGGATATTCCGCGGCCATAACTGTCTGATTAGCCACATCATTCATCGGATTTTCACGACCAATGGTAATGCGAAAAGCATTTATCGGCTCACCCGCGAATAACTCACGTTCCATCTGTTCAAAAAGACCTTCAAATTCTTCAAAGAAGCGTGTCAGACGGAATGTGTTGTCGAATAATTGAAATTCAGGATTCTCAAATAAAGCCGATAAACCACGTTTAAAAAAATCTTGACGCTCGACAATACCGGTAATAACCAGGTGATCAGTGAGAGCGGCTAATACATCGGCTAATGCTTTACTTAAACGTGCCGGATCATTATGCGATTCTTGTACCGCCGTGCTAATACGCCGACGCGCTTCGGCCGCCGGTTGTTTGCCTTGCTGTACACATGAATTAACATAAAAACGGTAGGCCTTTTCAGTTGGCACACGACCGGCTGAGGTATGCGGCTGTTGTAAATAGCCACCCTCCTCAAGGTCTTGTAACTCGGCTCGCAGAGTGGCCGGTGAAACGCCAAAATCGCCCGCCTGCACCAAGAGTTTTGAACTGATGGGTTCGGCGGTGCGTACATACTCTTCAATTACCATCTTCAGCACCTCTTGCTGACGCTCTGACATCTCCATACACTCCATTATATAAACTGGCACTCTATAGTCAAGAGTGCTAATTCACAGGTTAAACGCTTGAAAAAATGCGGTTTATAACATACGCTGAATGGTAGCCATGCGAGTATATAACACGTTATCGAAACAAAAAGAGGATTTTTTGCCGGAAGGCGCGAAGGTACGCATGTTTGTGTGTGGTCCCACGGTATACGACCGCATCCACATCGGTAATGCCCGCACATTTGTTATTTTTGACGTTATCGCCAAATATCTGCGTTTCCGCGGTTATAATTTACACTATATTCAGAATATTACCGATATAGACGATAAAATTATAAAACGCGCGCAGGAAGAAGGTATAAATACCGATGAACTGGCCAATCAGTTTGAAAAACATTTCAAAGAAGATGTCGCAAAACTTGGTATAACCTCACCGGAGTATAAGCGCGCCACAGATCATATTTCTGAAGTTATCGTGCAAGTACAGCAGCTTATTGACACTGGTCACGCCTATTTAATTGAAGGTGACGGGTATTATTTTGACCTCTCAACATTCCCTTCGTATGGTAAGCTATCTGGTCGCACCGCCGAGATGGCCAACGATGCTGTCTCGCGAATTGATGAAAATGAGAAAAAACGTAATCGCGGTGATTTTTGCTTATGGAAATTTTCAAAAGAAGGTGAACCGACATGGGCTTCACCTTGGGCCGCCGGCCGGCCGGGCTGGCATATTGAAGATACCGCCATCACCCAAAAATATTTCGGTGCGCAATACGAAATTCACGGTGGCGCCATTGATTTAATGTTCCCTCATCATGAAGCCGAGATTGCTCAGCAAGAAGCGGCTTCGGGTTTAATACCCTTTGTGCGTTTTTGGTTACACGCCGGCTTTCTTCAAACGAAAGATGAGAAGATGTCAAAATCGCTCGGCAACTTCTTAACTTTAGCCGAAGCGCTTGAACGTTATACACCCGAAACATTGCGCTTTTACTTTTTAAGCGCGCACTATCGCTCTCCGCTTGATTTTATGGCCGAAACGATTGATCAAGCCGAAGCGGCCGTAACACGTTTGGGTGAATTCCGTGCAAAACTTGTTGAAGCCGCAAAAAATACCGAGATTGTGGCCGATGCCGAACATGTGAAAATTCTTGAAACAATCAATGGTCATTTCATAAACGACATGGATGATGACTTTAATACGCCCAAAGCATTCTCGCGTATCTTTGATTTATTACGCTATGCTAATCCAAAACTTGATGATAACAGCATGCGTGGTGAAGCCGCACAAGCAACGTTAACCTTACTTGACGAAATGCACGC
>CAYHYQ010000052.1:0-5517 GCA_964360715.1 uncultured Candidatus Saccharibacteria bacterium | reverse complement strand
ATAAAAAGCCCTTAGGCACACTTTGGAAAGATGCCATTGTCGGTACTTGGCGCAAAGCCGTGGAAAAAGGCAAAAAAGTTTGGGGTTGGTTAAAAGAACGCGGCAAAAAAGCTTGGAGTTTCCTCAACAAAGATATCACGAAAAAAGACCTCAAAAATACTGGTCAATTTCTTGCTGAACGCGCGCTTGGTTTAGGCACATTCGGCTGGTGGGATATTCATCAAGCCGAAAAAATGCGCAGTAATACAAAGTCAATCGGCAAAGAAATAGTTACTTTGGCGCCTAAAATTCAAGAAGAGTATAAATTAAGCGAAGCCGAAGCCCTGGCGGAAGCTGAGCATATACAAAAATCCTTGAAAGATGCCGGTGTTGAAGATCCAAAAGCCGAGGACTTTGAAATTCTTTCAGAGGCGATTACCGCTCGCAAAAAAGACCAAAATAACAAGGTTACAAAAGAGATTATAGACGGCGCCATGATGAGCTTAAAGGTGACTCTCGAGAATAATTCATGGTTTCGCAAATACCGCACCGCCGGCGGTAAAGAGATTTTAACGCCTGAAAAACTTGCCGCCGTACAGGCCGATTTGGAAAAACAATTGGCTTTAATGCGCAGTGGCCAACATCGCGACGATGTTGTTGATTATGCCAAACTTATGCGCCGAAATCTAGATCCTAACTGGTGGAAACGCTACATCTATGGTGCTGGTGAAGCTGTCCTTGCATCATTGGGAGCAAGTGCGATTTTTAACTGGTATGGTGCCAAACAAGGTGCAGCAATCAGTGCTATGGCCGCCGAAAAAGCCACAACTGCGCATTCTTTGGCTAGTGGTGCGCCCGTATCACCCACTGTACCTAGCGATGTCTTACCAGGTACGCCACCGGGTGGCGCGCCAGCATCGCCGATTCCGCCCGAAGTTATGCGTGCGCCGCCACCGCTTGAGGCCTTACCTAATTGGTATTCCATGCAACCGGGCGATAATATTTGGAACCTTGCCGCTAAATTACGCGGCGCACAAGGTCTACCCACCGATAACGGTACTTTAGTTGAAGTTGTTAAAAAATATGCCGCCGGCCATGGTATTGCTGTAGATAATTGGGGTCAGAGTGTTGACGCAATTAAAACGTTACTTGATACAAAGATGCCAATTGGCACACAGATTAACATAGCTGACCTATTAAAATAATATAATTATCTTATACCTATGGATACATTAACCCCGGCACAACAAAATATAGCTAACAAAGTGGCACATTTACTGGCTGAATCACCACTCGATGATGAAATTAAAAATGGCATTCTAGAGAACATTGATAAGTTAACTGAAGTTCAACTCTTCGAATTAAAAGATATGCTTGAAGCCGAACGTGAACAACTCAAGAATTTCACGTTTGAGATGGAAGAATATATTAAACAGCGTGACGCGAACTGGCAGAAACTTGAAACCGATCAAAAAGCCGTGGCGCAAAAAGTTATTGACAATTTTGTACGCAAAACCGAAGAAGCAATTAAAGCCGAAGAAGCAGATAGCACAGGCACAACCGCACCAACGCCAGTTGTCTAGATATAAGCTTAATATAAAGCCATAGAACACTCCGATATTTAAAAACACCCGATACCACGGGTGTTTTTAAATATCATACGCTACGTCCTTTATATGTATTATTATGCCACTAAACTAAGTAAATCTAGATAAATATAGTTAGCTATTTAATAATTCTCATTTCGCCACCGGATACACCGGTTAAACGACGATCCCAAAGAACTTTTTCAGAAGAAGAGTCACCTTTTTGCTTTGCGAATGTATGTATGAGCATAAAACCGTAACGGGGGTGTTCATAATAGAAACTACGCTCATTTATAACGCCACCCTTGGCATCGGTTATTTTGGTCTGCACCGCGATACCTTTTACCGACTTGCGTGTTGTGCCAACTAAGGGCGCCCAATCAGAGTCCTCTTTAATTGTGATACTAACTTTTTTATTACTGACGGCCTGATCAACTATATCGCCGACAACACACTGGCCAGTACCTTTGGCGAATGCCGCCAGCTGTGCGCTAACACTTGCGGGATATTCTATATTAAATTGCATATCGGAACGTAACAACAACATGCCATCCGGATATTTTACCAAAGAACCATTGGCGTGATTAAATGTTGCCGTGCGGTATAAACCACCGCTACGAATTTCGTAGACGTCATCAATGCGTGGACACTCTGTAATGCCATCTGTACTGCCAAAAGCCGTGTGTGCGACGAAATGCGCGCTATCGGGTAACATTGAGTACCAAACCTTCATCAGACCACTGGCGACTTTGTTATCGTTATAATCTTTATAAGTATACGTATGGCTGGCAAATGTGTTAATTATGCGCGTAATAACTGGATTTTCAGCTGGCGTTGGCACGGGCGACGGCGTTATTGAAGATACGGGACCCGGTTCTTTTGAAACCTGTATTGATGTAGTTGCCTTATTGTTATTCTTATTGGCATCACTACTAGCGTCAACGATAGCATTTATTTCGTATAGACGTTGCTCCGTATAACGATGACTGAATGAGAGTGTCACTTGCCGATTACGATCTCTGGAGCCGTTTAGAGCACCAAATTTCATCGCCTTTTCACCATCACCAAAATCAATCGTAACAGCAAAACGCTCTTTTGAACGTTCACTGCTACTATTTACCGTTACAAAAAACTTTACTAAACCATTTTTACTACGTTCAGGTGAAGCCGTAATGGCAATGCTATAATCCGTGGCCGGAGTTGGTCCACTTGACGGAATAATGTCGGTAAACTGGCCGATACTACCGATAAGTGCTTGCGCATCAACAGTGGCGATATCAAAACTAGCGCTATTATCATTAGTAAAATTAACCAAAGCGGCCAATTGATCTTCGCCGGTAGCGTGCGATACGGCGATAGGCATTTCAGGTTGTGATGCCTCAAAACCTTGATTATAACCCCCGAAATAACTTACAAAAACCCCGAGCGCAATCATCGCAAAGAATGACGCAATGCGATGGCCATGCTTTGCATTAACTGTTTGACTATTGACCGGATTAACCTCAAGCTCGAAAGCCATTGGCGCTTCAAATGACTCGACTGATTCAGACGACGCTTGGTTTTGATACCAGCGCACAAAAGGATCTCGTTCCATATATATCCATTTTACTCCTGTGATACTCAGAGTGATAGACGCGGTTATCAACAAAAAGGTTTCGGGCTTTATGCGCGCTGATCACGACTGGCTTTTGTGCGCGCGGCTTCAGTCAAAAATTGTTTACGCAAACGAACATTGAGTGGCGTTACTTCGAGATATTCATCATCGGCCATTATCTCCAAGCCGCGTTCAAGCGTTACTTCCAGCGGTGGCGCTAAGAATATTTTTTCATCAGCGCCGGCTGAACGCACGTTGGTCATTTGTTTGCCCTTGGTCGGATTGGCCGGCATATCAATGCCTTTTGAAACATCACCGATAACCATACCCGTATAAACTTCGGTATTGGGCTGAATATATAACGCACCGCGCTGTTGCAAATTGCCAAGTGAAAATGCCAGTGTTTTACCGGTTTCGGTTGAAATCATTGAACCAGTGGCGCGTTTTTCAATATCTCCCACATGCTGGCGATAACCGATAAAACGACTTGAAAGTGTGCCTTCACCCTTGGTATCAATCAGGAATTGATTGCGATAACCAAGTAAACCCCGTGTCGGCCCTTCAAATGTTAGTCGTGAATAGGTTTCTTCCTGCTTCATATCGGTCATAATGATTTTACGTTTGCCGAGTACCTCGATAACCGAACCGGCCATGTTTTGGGGTACATCAATGACTATTTCTTCAAATGGTTCGAGTTTTTTGCCGTCTTCTTCCTTAATAATAACGTGCGGTTGAGAAACCTGCAGTTCATAGCCCTCGCGCCGCATTGTTTCAAGCAATACGGCGATATGCAATTCACCGCGGCCATAAACCCGATAGATATCATTTGCCGAGAAATCAACTTTCAAACCGACGTTCACTTCTAGTTCGCGCTCAAGACGTTCGCGAATCTGCCGATTAGTCACGAATTTGCCATCACGCCCGGCAAATGGCGAGTCGTTCACTAAAAATGAGAGTGAGATTGTCGGCTCATCAATGCGAATCGCCGGTAACGGCTCCAATGATGCATCACTACAGATGGTTTCACCGATGTAAATATCCGGCAGACCGGCAACCATGACAATATCACCCGCGTCGGCGCTGGTTACATCTTGACGCTGAACACCGCGGAATGTAAAAAGTTTAGTGAGTTTGCCGGTACGCGCTTCACCGGTCGGTTTTTTTACCGTTACCGGGACGGCTACAGACAATGTACCTTCATAGATACGACCGATGCCCATGCGACCCAAAAAGTTATCGTACGCTAAGTTAAATATCTGCATACGTGCCGGTTTGCCGGTCTGCGCAATACTGGGTTTAACCGTTTCCAATACCACATCCAGCAACGGATTCAAATCTTTGCGCTCATCGCTTAAAGAACGCATGGCAATACCGTCACGGCCAATGGCATATACCGTTTCAAACGCAAGTTGATCATTTGAGGCGCCGAGTTCGATGAAAAGTTCAAGCACTTGCTCATGCGTACGCTCGGCATCCGCCGCCGGTTTATCTATTTTATTAATAACCAGAATCGGTTTTAAACCGAGCTCCAAAGATTTTTTAAGCACAAAGCGTGTCTGCGGCATCGGCCCTTCTTGCGCGTCAACAATCAAAAGTACCGCATCAATTGAACGCAAAACGCGTTCAACTTCTGAACCAAAATCGGCATGCCCCGGCGTATCAACAATATTGATTTTCGTATCTTTGTAGAATAACGAAGTATTCTTTGCATAAATAGTAATACCCCGTTCGAGTTCGAGTGCGTTACTATCCATGCTGACGGTGTCGTCAGCCATGCCGTTTTGCCGCAACAAAGCATCGGTCAAGGTTGTCTTGCCGTGGTCAACATGCGCGATAATAGCGATATTTCTTATTTCCATTAGTAAAAGCAATAAAAAACCGTGCCGCGTAACTAAAGGCGCCGGATGAAACTTAATCATATCAGATAACTCATACGCGGTCAATTTAATACGTTTAATCCGATATGGTGCTTATCTGTGAAATACTGATACTATAGACATATAATCAATTTGATGATTATTAAGAGTAACAAATTATATGCTTATTGATGATATTACAATCAAAGTAAGGGCCGGTAATGGCGGCGATGGCGCTGTGGCTTTTAATACCAATATGATGAGTTTGGGGCCGACTGGCGCACGGGGCGGCAATGGCGGCAATGTCTGGCTCGAAGGCGTGTCGGATATCGGCGCTTTGCGTCAATTCCGTAATAAAAAAGAATTAAATGCTGAAAACGGCGAACGCGGTAAATCGCAATTTAATGATGGTCACACGGGTGTAGATGCGGTGGCGCTCATACCTGTGGGTACGGTTATTCATAATGAAAGCACCGGCAACGTACAAGAGATTCTTGCCATC
>CAYHYQ010000051.1:0-5742 GCA_964360715.1 uncultured Candidatus Saccharibacteria bacterium | reverse complement strand
CCACAAGGGCAAACAGCTGGGAAATCAGGGGTTACAGGTTCTCGTACTTGGCCAGTAATCCTTTCATCTGATCCAAAACCACGGTAGGATATTTATATTCCTCCGCCCAGTCAAAAGTTCGAAAATCGTTGAGCAGGGCGAGCCAGTTAGTATGATCTTTAAATGAAATCTAAGTAACTATGTGATTTCAGAAAGAGGAAACGATGTGGGAAAAGATTGATGGTACGTCTGCTAGTTACACGGAACGAACGCCGGTTTATAGGGGATGGATTGTAAAAACATCGCATGCTGGTATAGCGGTGACTTTAGTATTTATTCCTGATCCTAACCATGAATGGAAGGTTTCATGTCTCAAAGATGAATCTGAATAATTTCGAAGTTAAATAAGATAAACCACCGCTCCGGCGGTGTTTTTTTAATTTTAATAGTATATAATTAAAACTATGGCTAAACGACGTAAAGCACATGGCCGGAGAGTTAAGTCGCATTCGCATAAAACGAAGAAGCGACTGGCGGTCAAACATGCCCGAAAGGCGATTCGGGACAAAAAGGTTTTCAAGTAAGCTACAAAAATAACCCCATTTAGGGGTTATTTTTTAATCTGGAGCACAAACCCTTTAATATTGACGTACTTTTTATAATATGTTACCATATTTTTGTTAAGTTTGGCCTTTAAAAAAGGAGGCAGATACGATGTGGAAGTTAACATTAGCTTTTGTTGCACTATCAACTTTGGGTTGTAACACAAGCAATCAACCGCTTGAGAATGCAAGGGGTAATGTGGTTGCGTTTTGTGTTGAACAACTGCCCCCGTCGGGTTCGTTCGGGAGCGGTGATTATAAGATTATAACCACACTGCCGGATCAAGATCCCGAATTCAAGCTCGAGCCGGTGGGCAACTACTCTTGCGGTTTCATTGGGTGTCTGCCCGGCAAGTGCTACGATGCTTACACTGTATCTGTTCAGCCGGTAAGCGATCGTGCCAAGGCCGTGAAGTTTTTTAGCATAACTTATCACGATGCTTTACGCCGCGAAGTCAAAACGGTGCGATTTCCGAATATTAGTACGGAGATTGGCCTTAACTTCACCGGTTCGGCAGTGGCTATGCCGTTTGGCAGACCCAGGCCGAATCTGCCTCAGATTCTTGCCGCCGGCGGGGAGACAAATGAACTTCTACCTGAACCGCGCGGTCTGGGTATGAAGAACGTGCTTGAGGGCGAGAGTATGGTGCCGGTTGCAATCACGCCGACGCCGACGCCTACACCGGAACCGACACCACCGCTCCTACCACCGGGTATGACAGCACGCACTAACGATCGTTATTTGGTGCAGGGTGGCGTCGAACAGTATTTGAAGACCGTCGAGCTCTATCTGGCAACTCGTCAGACCGAGAGTTGTTGGCCGCTTCTGACCGAGGGTGAACTCACGCTTGTCTGGTGCAAGACACTGCCCAAGACATCGCCCGTTTTGCCCGAAGGCGTGAGCGCGCGAGGGAATAGAGGCATGTATCTCATTGAGGCGGGTAATCGCAATCAGTTTGAGGTACGCCTCGACGGTCTTTTATTGGCACGGCCCGGTATTATTTGCGGAACGCTCAATGCAATCGGTTGGAAATTTGTGATGCAGTGCGTGGGCGCCAGTGAACCCCTGCCCGCGTCTCTGCCACGTATCGAGGCCGAGGATCCGAATCAGACGGCGACGGGCGTGGATCTCGCTTCGCCGAGCGGGGGGAATCAGTGAATACTTACACCTATTTGCGTTCGTTAGTTTTGGAGGGCACGTTACCACTTACGGTAACGGGCTCAATCGCAATCGTGATTTCGCCGAATACGAAGGCGAATTTGAAAGCGGCGATCCTGAAGGCCTTGGATGAAAAGGGAGTTACCTACGCAATATCCGAAGCAAGTGATGACGGAAATCAGTTTCCTCGGGTGAAAGTAAATGGTTGTATTTTCCCGATTCTGGCACCACATTTGGCAGAGTGCTATGACTGGGTTGTCTCAATCCAGGAGAGTCAGAGGGGGAAAGATGTAATCTTTCTTGAGTACCCTTGTGCGGAGAGTAAGACCATCCTCGCACACACGGTAGCGGCCTAAAGTTTCAGCAATGGGCCGACTCAACAAGTCGCACGGCACGTCCGGGCGGTTTTTATTTTTAGGCAAGTTGTTATACTCTTGTACATATAGTATAGAGTTGTTAACTTAATTAATTAGTTTTCAAACATGCCATATAAAAAAGCCATTTTAAACAATGCCTCGGAAGATAGATTGGAGAATCTGATCCAAGAACGTTTGAAGCCGGGTGCCAACAAAAAAATTGTGGATAAACGCATCTGGGATTTGTTTGGCGAGGAATGGTCGGTGATGTTTACGGATTTGTCGGGGTTTTCACGCCATGTGGCTAAATTCGGCATAATCCATTTTTTACAAACGATTTATGAATCGCAAAGAATTCTTGTACCGATTATAGAAGCACATGATGGTATTTTGCTTAAGACGGAGGGGGATAGTTTCCTGATAATTTTCAGAAATCCGCAGAAGGCGATTCAGGCGGCGCTGATGATGCAAAAGGTGCTACACGATTACAATGCTAAAAAGACGCCTGAAGAACAGGTTCTGCTGTGTGTCGGTATCGGTCATGGCAAGATGCTACGCATCGGCGACGCAGATGTGTTTGGCACCGAGGTTAATGCCGCCAGCAAACTGGGTGAAGATACGGCCAAGGCATGGGAAGTATTGGTAACCGATGAAGCCAGAAAAAAAGCGCGAGGCATTAAAGGCGTTTCTTTTGAACAAATTAAAGATATTCCGCCCGGCGCCAAAAGAGCATTCAGAATCAAGCATGTTTAAGAGCTTTCTCATATGGGCTATCACGATATATCCAATGAAAATTGTGGATTGAATTGCCCCTAAGTAAACGTCACCGAACGAGTAAATGTTATCAAGATGTATTCTTACAATTGACGCTGTTTTTAGTTATGTGTAAACTTGAATCATGAAAAAACTAGCTATTGGCATAATCGTGGTTGTGGTAGGTGTCGGTGCATGGTTAGTATCATCGTCCGGTAAAAAATCGAACGATACGGCAATGATTGCAAGTCCTGCAATTGCGCCTGCAACGACAGCCCAGCTAGTTGTCTTGTCAGCAGAGGTGTCTGTTATGTCGTCCGGCGAAAGTGATTATCGTGTGGTGACTGATAAGGAAATTAGCATAAGTCAGGGCAGTAGTATTAAAACCGGTGCCACCGGTCGGGCGGCGATTCAATACGCGAATGGTGCGGTGACTTCGATTGATGAAAATAGTGTTTTAACAGTGGTAACACTTCAAGCAAACGGTGATCAAACGAAGTTGCGTCTCGATGGCGGCAGTATTTTTTCGAATGTTGATAAAAAAAACGACACTGAATATTACAAAGTTCAGACGGGTAACACCGTGGCTTCGGTGCGCGGAACATTATTCGGTATAGCCAATGAAGATGACATTGTGCATTTATATACGATCGAACACGATGTTCAATTGGCCGAAATCAATGAACAAAGCGGTGAGGAAGAATCGGCCACAGCCATAAATATAACCGAAGGTACCAGCGCACAATTTAAATTTGAGCCGGGTGTGCGGCGGGTTGCTTTAGCGCGTGCTTTCAAAAAACAAGTTCTTCAAGATGATGAACTGCGCGCTAAATTTCTGAATCGTCACCTTTCACAATTGCCCGATAAAATACGTAATCGTCCGGCGCCGCAAAAATTGTTGTTAAGGTTACAGAAACTGAATACCAGTCCTTCAATACTGCCGAAAATTAGGGTCAGTGTTTCGCCTACGCCACGTTTATCGGTAACACCGACAATCACTAAAACTCCGACAGCAACTCCGACACCACAAACTTCTATAACAGCAACACCATCGGCGACACCAAAACCCGAACCAAAACTGACATCGGTTGTACCGGGTACGATTGATCTAAGTGTTGCCAGTCAACTTGATTTCTTTATTAACGGTCAACATCTTACCGGCAGTAAGCAATGTATGATTGGCAGTGTGACAATACGCTGTTATGTCGTTGATCCGCAAACAATCGTAGCCACTGTCATGGCTGGCCAAGTTGAAGCCGGCGTGTATGATATCTCCATTCAAGCAAGCACAGGCGCGCGCCTGACGTTGCCGCAAACACTTACGGTTAAATGACTCTTCCGCGCCGGTTTCTAGGTCTTTGGTTGGGTTGTACGGCCGTTCTTATCGGCGCTTTTCTGATTGGATTTTTAAGCACCGTTCGACAACAAAGCATTGATTCATTATATGCAACGACCAATACGCGGCTGGCTGAGATTGTTATTCTGCGGATTGATGAACCAAGTATTGGCGCGCTTGGCCAATGGCCGTGGCCACGCGCGGTGTTTGCCGATACAATCAACGCACTTCAAAATGCCAAGGTTATCGGCATTGATGTTAATTTCAAAGAACCTTCGCGTGTCGGTCTGGCGGATGATTCTAGATTTGTTACGGCACTGCAAAAGAGTCGCGTGCCGGTCGTATTAACCGCGGATCGCCAAAACGCCGGGGTTATAGTATTACCTTTGGCAATACTGCGTACTGTCGCGCAAACCGGTATTGCGAATTTGCCGGTTGACGCCGATGGTGTCATACGGCGGGTTACTCTTGGTGAACAAACTGATGCCAGTTTTGGACTTGTCGTATCACGTTTTGCCCATGGTCAGGAAAGTAAGACGCAAAGCCCGCCAACGGATACTACTCGGATTGTTTATCACGGTCGGGATAAAACTTTTACCGCGTTTTCTCTCGTGGATGTGCTTCATGGCGCCGTGCCGAGCCGTTTTTTTCAAAATAAGATAGTGCTTATCGGCGCGACGGTTACCGATTTGCAGGATTATCACCAAACCCCATTGGGTCTCATGAGTGGTGTTGAGATTCAAGCGAATATCGTTGAAACATACTTAGAGCAACGTTTTTTTAATGAACCCATTTGGCCATCACTGTTCAGTATTGCACTCATGGTTTTTATTGGCGTGTGGCTTGCGTTGTATACAAAAAGATTATCGCTTCTCCTCGTAGTTGCACCCGTGACGCTGATTGGTTATTGGTTCTTGGCGTTACTCGCTTTTCGTCATTGGTGGGTCTTGGATGTGTTTTATCCAAGTATTGGTTTTATTCTCGCCACGGGCATTGCAGTCACTACGCAATATCTGATGACAACTAAGGAAAAGAGATTTATTCAGGAAACGTTCAGTCGCTATGTCTCGCCACAGGTTGTGGATGAATTAATTCGCCATCCCGAGCAATTACGCATTGGTGGTACACGTCGCACTGTCAGTATATTTTTCTCAGACATTCGCGGTTTTACGACAATTTCCGAGAAACTTAAAGCCGAAGAATTAACCCACTTTTTGAATCGTTATTTTACGGTCATGACCGAAATTGTTATCAAGCGTGAGGGCGTAGTTGATAAATTCATCGGTGACGCGATTATGGCCTTTTGGGGCGCGCCGGTTGAAAAAAATGATCACGCAACTTCAGCCGTATTGGCCGCGCGTGAGATGCTCGAGATATTGCCCGCCTTTAATCAGCAACTGTCAGACACAATGGCGCCAATCGGTATTGGTATCGGTATTAACACCGGTGAAGTAACTGTCGGTAATCTCGGTTCCGATAAACGTTTTGATTATACGGTTATCGGTGATGCGGTTAACCTCGCCTCACGTTTGGAGAGCTTATCAAAATATTACAAAG
>CAYHYQ010000050.1:4196-5773 GCA_964360715.1 uncultured Candidatus Saccharibacteria bacterium | reverse complement strand
CTTTGCGCCGAGGCTGTTTCTTACGATTTCACAAAAAGTGAAAATTGGCGGAGAGTGCAGGATTCGAACCTGCGAGGGCTTGCGCCCACTGGTTTTCGAAACCAGCGCCTTAAACCACTCGGCCAACTCTCCAAGCTCATCCGCCAGTTGGCGGATTCTACAAAAAACTGATAGGAACTCTCTGTTACGCTAGCTTATTTTTTGTCTAAAGAAAAGACCTCCTTGCGGAGGTCAGGGGGCTTCACTTATTCACACCCCCTCTAACTTTCAACGGCCGGCGCGGATCAACGCTCGGTAGCGCGATTGTGCCAACAGCGTCGGGATCGGCATCGGGATTAATGCCGCGTGAACGCAACATCTCCGCGAGCGCCGGTAGTGGCTCCGTTAGCAATGGCACTCCCGTCACAATACCTGTCGCCAATCTGGGCATTTTAGGATCAATTGGCGTTGATGAAGGTTGGAGCGGCTCGACACTATCATCGGCTAAAATTACGCCGGAACTTTCCATCTCGGCCGCCAAATCAGCGAATGTCATATATTGTGTACCAAAACCTTTCTCAACAACTACGGTTGTTAAAGGTTCGGCAATAATGACGGGCTGGTCAGTTGCAACGGGCTCGGATTCTAGCACGAATGGCTCTGACTTAAGCCCTTTCGTTGTTAGTAGTACAAACGGCTCGGCGATCAGGCCTTCAAGACCTTGGGATTGTGGCGCCAACAACTGTGATTCAGCTACTACGGCACGTAACAGACGTTCACTCCGCTGAATCTCACGCTCGGCGCGTTGCTTCAAAAGCACCTGTTCCGGCTCTGAGAGATTACCAATTGGGGGATTGATTCCGAGCATACGCGCTTGATAGAAGTAATTTGCATACCCCTGCCAGCCACGCTTTCGAAACCAACTCGCAATCTCACTTTCACCAATAATGATTTCATACTTCGGTTCGGTTGACATCCGCACGCGCGAACCCGAAAAAACCTGCTGGACTTCGTCGGGGTAATCGCTGTTAAAACACTCGAGCGCGAAAACCATCATCTCACCGCCGTAGGTAACGTCTGTTTCCAGATCATCCAACGAGGGGCGTGTATGCGCATGCACGGCAATACTGCAGCTGTCGTCTGATTTATTGACCAGTAAGCCATCGCCGTTGAGCAAACCGATACGCATACCGTTGACATCGTAACGACGACCATCAACCAAAGTTCGCGTTACTAGCATGACCGGTTGCATTGGGTTAACGCCCAGGCGCGCATCAATATCTATGAAAAATCGACTGATATTCTCATCTGCCAGGCCACACACATTTTCGAGAAAATCTTCCAGACGTTCTCGAATCGTGGACGGTAACTCTTCCGTATGTACCGCGACCTCAGTCAAAATACTTTCGGCTTCATTTAACATTTGTTCACCCTCGCGGGTAATATTACCGGCAACAGTGATAAGTCGCTGGGCCTTCTCAAAACGCCGCGCGGGCGTCATGGGCAAAGGTTCAAATCTTTTGACGAACAACATGCGCCCTCATCGTCATCAAGAGTTTGACAACCGACTTTCCGCTCTCCACCAGCTTCACGCTTGC
>CAYHYQ010000050.1:0-4186 GCA_964360715.1 uncultured Candidatus Saccharibacteria bacterium | reverse complement strand
AATTTGGTGCTCGGGGTGGGACTCGAACCCACAAGGCCTTGCGGCCAGAGGATTTTAAGTCCTCCGTGTATGCCATTCCACCACCCGAGCATAAATTTTTGGAGGCGGCGGGGAGAATCGAACTCCCGAATAAAGGTTTTGCAGACCTTCGCCTTGCCATTTGGCTACGCCGCCACTGCGTTATCCTACCACTTCCGTCACCAACTTCTCAATGTGCGCGGCCTCGGCTTCAGTATGATCGAGCATAAAGCGAATCTTGGGCACCGGCCGCATTATGAGGCGCTTGTTTAGTTTCTGCTGAATATCCCAGATTGAACGTTCGATAATCTTAATCATGACAGCGCCTTGTGATTCCGGATATGCCGAAACAAAAATTGTGGCGTGTTCTAAAGTAGGCGACACTTCCGCGCGCACAACGGTAACCAGTGTATTGCCGGGAAATTCAAGATCAGTTCGGATAATCAACCCGACTTCGACACGCAACAATTCATTAATTTTCGCCAGCCGGTCGGACACGTTATTTTAGATACTGCGTAAGATTTTTTCTTCTTTATAAATATCGAGAATATCACTCTCTTTTACAAACGGAGCTTCGGTAATATCGTTGGGAATATCAAGACGAATACCGGCCTCGAGGCCTTCGGTGACCTCGGGTACATCTTGTTTGCTCTGTTGCAGTTGTGCCAGCTTACCGGTGGTGATAACGACATTATTGCGCAAAACACTGACAACGGCGCCACGCACGGCTTTACCCTGCGTAACTTTGCCACCAAAAATCTGCGAGCGGGCTGTGCCACCAAACGTAGCCAGCACTTTCATACGCCCCAAAGCAGTACGGCGAATTTCAGGATCGAGTAATTCAGACATAGTCCGGCGCACGGCTTCAATTAATTCATAAATTATATCGTAGATCTCCATGCGCACACCTTCGCGCTCCGCCTGTTGGCGCACGCCGGCATCGGCTGTAACACGAAAGCCCAACAGCAACGCCTTAGTCGCGGCCGCGTTTTTAATATCACTGACCGTAATATTACCTACGTCAAAACCGGTAACTTTGAAATCAACTTCCGGTGAAGAAATTGAATTTAATGCGTGATCAATGGCCTCCAGTGAACTTTGAACATCGCTCTTGATAAGCAGATTGGCGATTCGTTTTGGCTTGCCATCGAGATCAGTTTGGGGGATACGTCCGAACAACGCGGTCGGAGCAGTGCTTTGTGCGGCTATTGCCGCGCTTGCGGCGGCACTACGATCAGCATGCGCGCCAAATGGCTGACCGACACTGGGCTGTGCTTCCCAACCCAACACAACACAGGGTTGCGACGGCAGAGCGGTTTTTAACGGTTTACCGGCAAAGTCCTCCAGTAATTTTACGCGTGCGAGCGCCGTACCGGCGGCAAGAAAGTCACCGATATGCAACGTGCCGGAGTGTATAAGTAGCGTGGCTACAATGCCGCGGCGGCTATCAAGGTGCGATTCGAGCACAAAACCCGCGGCCGGCGCGTCGGTTTGCGCCTGCAATTCTTCAACTTCAGCCACCAGTAAAATCATTTCTAGGAGTTTATCAATACCAACATCTTTTTTAGCCGAAATTTCTACGACCGGCACATTGCCGCCGTAATCTTCAACAAGTACCGACTGCTCGGCTAACTCTTGGCGTACGCGCATCGGGTTTGCGCCTTCTTTATCTATTTTATTAATGGCCACAACGTAGGGCGTTTTTGTTTCCTCGATAATACGAATAGCTTCTTTTGTTTGGGGCTTCACACCTTCATCGGCCGCTACTACCAATACGGCAATATCGGCAACCTGCGCCCCGCGCGAACGAATTGCCGTAAATGCCTCGTGGCCGGGCGTATCGAGAAAGGTAATAATCTTATCCTGACACACCGCTTGATATGCCCCAACGTGCTGGGTAATACCACCACTTTCTTTCAAAGCCACGCGCGTTTTGCGAATTGTATCTAAAATACTTGTTTTGCCATGGTCAACGTGTCCCAAAATAACCACGATTGGTGGTCGGGTTGTATTTTGGGTTGTTTGTTTCATATCTGTCATGGTGAAAAACAGCCCCGCTGTATAAAGCGCAGGCGAGGCCAGTGTAACGCATCTGTGTTGCTATGTCCATGAAAACGGCTTAAATCCTAGACGACAAACGTTTACTGGTGTACCCTTGAACCATGTCAAAACGCTATTTTATCAGTACGGCCATACCCTATGTCAATGCCGATCCGCACATCGGTTTCACGCTTGAATTACTGCAAGCCGATACTTTAGCGCGCTGGCAACGCCTGCAAGGTATCGAAACATTTTTCCTGACCGGGACCGATGAAAACTCGTTGAAAAATGTTCTTGCCGCCGCTAAAGCCGAGGTACCGGTAAACGATTTTGTTGACAAACATAGCAAACGCTTTCAAGAATTGGCACAAATTCTCGGCTTATCCAATGATGCTTTTATACGCACGACTGAACCGCGTCACGCCGCCGGTGCGCAAAAATTATGGACGGCCTGTGCCAAAGCCGGTGACATCTATAAAAAAAGTTACGTTGGTTTATACTGTGTCGGCTGTGAGCAATTCTACACCGAAAAAGATCTTGAAAAGGGTTTATGCCCCGAGCATAAAACGAAGCCCGAGAAAGTTGAAGAAGAAAATTATTTCTTTCGCTTATCGAAGTACCAAAACCAGATTACTGAATTGCTGACCTCGAATACATTAAAAATTACGCCGGAATCGCGCCGCAGTGAACTAACTGAATTTGTAAAACGCGGTCTGGAAGATATCAGCGTCTCGCGCAGTACGCAACGCGCCCGCGATTGGGGTGTTTCCGTCCCCGGCGATGTTTCACAGATAATGTACGTCTGGTTTGATGCTCTCTCAAATTACATCAACGCCATCGGCTTTGCTGATGATCCGGCGCTTTTCAAACACTGGTGGCTCGACAATCCGCAACGTGTGCACTTGGTGGGCAAAGGTATTAGTCGTTTTCACGCTATCTATTGGCCGGCATTCTTATTGTCGGCCGGTGTGCCCTTACCGACCGAAATTTTAATTCACGGTTATGTGACTGCCGCAGGCGAGAAGATGTCAAAGTCACTTGGCAATGTTATTGATCCGTTCGAAGTTGTGCGCCGCTACGGCGCCGATGTCATGCGTTATTTCTTATTGCGTGAGATTCCATCATCCGGCGACGGTGATTTTACGTTCGCAAAGTTGGAAGAACGTTATAACGGCGACTTGGCGCATAATCTCGGCAATCTTGTAAGTCGCGTGGCAAAACTTATAGATACAAAATTGGAAGGGGAATTGATGTATAATTCCGCCTTCATGGACACAGCGCTTGAAACCGCTATCGCCGAAGCACGCGCGGATGTCACCACGGCCGTAACAGATTTCCGTTTACACGAAGCCCTCGCGCGTATTTGGAAATTATTATCACAGGCCAATGTATATATTGATACGCACAAACCCTGGGCCGTGGCTGATGCTAACGCCGAAATATTTCTTAAAACTATGACTAGCAGTGCGCGCCTGATACTTGAGGCGGCAACGCTGTTGATACCGTTCATGCCGGAAACGGCAGAACGGATCGCCAAAACATTCCGCGTTTCATTACCCGTAACTGATTGGTCAAAAGTAAAAATTCTCATTCGTGCCGACGGACCATTGTTTCCCAAATTAACCGCATGAAGCTTATAGATACGCACGGCCACCCGCAATTACAACACTACGATGCCGACCGTGCCGCCATGCTTGAGCGTGCCCGCGAACATGCTATCGGTATTATTTGCGTCGGCGTTGACCGCAACTCATCGCAAGCGGCTATTGCGTTGGCACAAGCACATGAAACCATTTGGGCGACCGTGGGTTTACACCCGAACGACAATCTTGATGAATCGTATGCTAACGCGGCTTATCGTGAATTCGCACGGCAACCGAAAGTAGTGGCTATCGGTGAAGTCGGCCTCGATTATTACCGTACGCCGGATGCGGCTCAGCGCCACATCCAGCGTGCCCGATTTGAACAACAGATTGCCCTGGCATTAGAATGTAATTTACCTTTGGTCATCCATTGTCGTGAAGCCCATGCCGAGATGCGGGACATGTTGCAAGGCACGCCCGCCCGCGGCGTCATTCACAGTTTCACCGGCACGCCCGCGGATGCCGCGGCCTACATTGAACTTGGC
>CAYHYQ010000049.1:0-5830 GCA_964360715.1 uncultured Candidatus Saccharibacteria bacterium | reverse complement strand
GTTTTGGACTCTTCAATACGCGGACAGATAACGAACACTTGGCGGCCGCTTTCGATTTGAGAATCTATGAATGCATATGCGTCAGCACGGCCGGCATCATTTACAACACGTGTCGTAATCGGCAAACGATTTTTGGGTTTTTGTTTAATTAGCGAGACATCAAGATCGCCATAAATGGTAAGCGCCAGCGTGCGAGGTATGGGCGTAGCCGTCATTGAGAGTAGGTGCGGTACAAGTTTTTGACCTTTGACCAGCTTCATACGCTGAGCGACGCCGAAGCGATGTTGTTCATCAATGACCACCAGCGCCAAGTTTTTGAAAACAACGCCTTTCTGAATAACGGCGTGCGTGCCGATAACAATTTTTATACCCCCGTCAGTAAGTTTTTTCTGGAGCTCTTTTTTTGTGGTTACGACATCGCTGGTCACATCGGCCGGCCACACTTCAGCGCTTGAACCGGTTAATAAACCGGCGGTAATGTTTGCGGCTTGTGATTTGAAAAGCGTTTGTAATACGGCAAAATGCTGGCGCGCTAATATTTCCGTTGGCGCCAAAAACGCCACCTGCCAACCGGCGGATGCGGCCTCAAATGCCGCCAGCAACGCCACCACGGTTTTACCCGAACCGACATCGCCGTTAAGCAAACGGTTCATGGGGTGGGACTGGGCGATATCTTGTAGTATCTCGTAAGCAGCCAGCCGTTGGTCGTCAGTCAAAGTAAACGGCAACGTTTTCACAAAGGCGGCTACCGTATCTTTCTCAAAAGGAATAGCCGGAGCTTGGAGTTTTAAAATTGCGCGCCGATCTATAAGTGCGCGTAGTTGAAAGGTAAGCAGTTCTTCGAACGCAAAGCGATCGCGCGCCGGTTCAACCTCGGCTGGTGTGCGTGGAAAATGCACGGCGCGCAAGGCCTCAGCCAACGGTAAAAAGTTATTGCGTTGCACAATATCGGCCGGCAGGGGATCAGACATATCACGGACACTATCAAGTATCGGTTTCAGTAAAAAACGTATGTATTTGGAAGTGATACCGTAGGTTTCCGGATAGATCGGCACAAAACCGCCGGTGTGTACCAATTCCGAATCTTCAGCCGAAATTTTTTCGTAACTGGGCGATGACAGATATACGCCGCGCTTATCGCGTGCCACCTTGCCGGCCAAACTGACAAGTACGCCATCACGTAGCATATCGGCGATAAAGGGTTGATTAAACCAGACCACGCGCACAGCACCGGTATCATCTTTAACGGTCGCGGTAGTGATTACTAACCGACGTTTCCACAAACGTAACGTATCTATTTCGGAGATACGACCCTGTAAACACACCACTGCGCCCGGAGCCGGTAAATCGGCAATACTTATTTGTTCGCTGAAATCCTGGTAGCGCGATGGGAAATGCCACAATAAATCGCGTACGGTATAGATACCGAGGTGTTTGAGCCGTAATAGCATACGTGGCCCGACCCGCGGCAGTTTTTCTATGGGTGTTGTCAGTGGCAGCATTGCTTAATTAGTACCACTCACGGCGTCTGCGGACAAGAAAAGCCCTCCAATATGGAGGGAGGGTGCTGATTACAGGCCGTCAAGCATGTCGTAGGCCTGCATCAGATAACCGTAAACTTGATCTTTATCCAGCAAGTCACGGCTGTCTTTCGTGCGCAAACCGCCTTCGGCATCAATTGAGATGTTCGGAAACTCCTTGCAAAGACCCTTGATGCCGGGCAAAGCCACGGCCTTCAAGCCACCCGCAATGCCCATGCCAAATACCGGATTGTGCTGTTCAATAGCCAGTAGCTGTTCGCCCATGAGATTGGCTGATAATGACAACCCGAGGCCGCCGCTGGGATCGAGCAACGCATAATTAATAACTGAACCATACGTGTAATACAACCAAGCGGCGAGACGCTGATGGTTCTTTTCGCCAACTTCGGCAAATGCTTTCGCGCCGATTTGCAAAACAATCACGGCATCATCGTGCACAATACGAAACTCGGCCAACTGCTTGGGATCGGGCCATGCCATGTTGAGTTGGATACCGTCTAGGTTGGCCGCATGATTCATAATCACATCCATGTCTTCAGCCAAACGCTCCGGGCGCTTTGTAGCAAAGTGCGCCAAGTTAAGTACGCGCGGATCAGACACGGGAATACCGGGTATATCTTCCCAGTGTGGGTAACGTGCCGGAAACCTGTTCGTCTGGCCATCCATGGTTTTGGAACTGACCAGGATACCGGCCATAAGCCGATATTGAGCACGCCGAGGAATGGTCTTTATGGCCGCAATAATCTGATTACGATGTGTAAAACCGGTAACACCGATGTACGGCGGCGGTTTCTTTTCAAGTTTAAACGACACAGAACCTCCTTTCAGAAGTTAGTAACCAGTTTTCAACGAGCTTGGGGCGTAGTATGGATATATGTCGAATAGAAGTCAATGATTACTTACGGAGATGATTACTTTGAATGAGAATCGATTCTTAAAAGTTCGCTGAATATGTCGAGGAGTATTTCGTATTTTATATGTATTTGACCACCAGTGAGATTCTTTGAAAGATTATCGTCAATAGCTACTAATACCGTATTTGATTCATTTATTGTACGGGTACGTATAATTTCTTGTGCGCAAAATTCCAAAAGTCCCTGATGTGCGCGGTCTTCTGGTTCCTGAGCTTTTAATAAAGCTTCGGACAAATATTGTCGCTGCCGTTCATAAATTCGCATAGGCCCCGTGGTTGCACCGTGATGCCCGACCGTTGACCATTTTTTTTTCCATGCTTTAAAGAGTTCATCAAACTTCGCCCGGAATACATCGGGGTTAAAACGTGGTTGTGTTTCTTTGACTTTAATATTTTCCATAGTAGCTAGCGTCCCCGGAAAGATTCGAACTTTCGGCCTCTTCCTTCGGAGGGAAGCGCTCTTCCGCTGAGCTACGGGGACAATTCGAATACGATAATGGTACGGGATTAGCGGATTAGTGTAAACAAAAACCGGCGCGAAGCCGGTACTGTGACTCAACGTTCCGGAAGGGGATATACTTCAAGCTCTTCCGGAGGTGGCGGTGTTAGAATTTCAGCATCGTGGTCATACATGATGTGTGAAACCCAAATCGTACGACCAGGAGCTTTGGAGTCAAACTTACCATCGGCATCATACATACCGCAATGATGACTCAGGCCGACTTCAGTACCCATCGCATCGAAGATGTAATCAATGTGGGTTCTGCCATTACAGCTATTCATATCGTGCACTGAATCTTGTATGTTACCGGCGCTTTTTTCACCAAACGTATCGTATGAAAAACAGACAGCAACACGCCGCGTCAACATTCTGCTTTGGTCCAACGCCCATAAAATCGCGCGGACCGAGAACTCGTCTTTCACGTTTTGTGAATGACGAACTAACTGTTTTAAACCAGTTAGTTGCTGAGGGGTAACAGAATGCGTTTTATATCTCTTTAATCTCGGGTCTAACTTCAAAAAGGCCATCGTGATCCTCCCATATAGAATACTACAGTATCTCTAAATATTGTCAATAAATAAAAGCGTCCTCGGCAGGGCTCGGCTTCACCTCTCGTGTCGTCGTCGCGACACTCGGGTTAGCCACCGCCTCACGATTTTGCCTACTGGCAAAATATCGCTCCGGCGTTCTCGCCCTGGCATGAGCTTCGCTCATTCCAATGACTAAAGCGTCCTCGGCAGGGCTCGAACCTGCGACCTTCAGCTCCGCAAGCTGACGCTCTTCCAGCTGAGCTACGAGGACAAAAAAACACCTATAGCCCCAACACGCGCATCACAACCGTGCCCATTGTTTCCGGATGATGTTCTTCGGTTATATGGGGCAACATAACCCGACGAATAATGGTTGGATTTTGGTCTTCCAATGGCACAATGATATACGGATGCCAATGGCTCTTCAAATGTAAACTCAATTCCTTGATATTGTAAAGCGGCTCGTATTGAATCCAAAACGAACGGATCTGACCCGGGTGATAGTGTGTATCGTTAATACTGACGCCATGCGGCCCGACATGAAACTCGGCCATTGGCGGTTCGCGCCGGGCGTGGATGAATACGAGAGCACCAAACAGAAGCATAACACCAGCCGCCAGCCAATCTTTCTGCCAGAAGCCAAATAGTAAGCCGATAAATGCGAGTACAAAAGCCAGTATTGTTGCGCGCTCGGGATGCGGTCGGCGATAATGCGGCCCTTGCCAACGGTGTTCGCTAATCATTGGCTGGAAAGGCATTAGTGACTGTACTGATTGATCCTGCATCATGTCGTTAGTATAGCACGAAGTCATCGGACGATAAATCACGTTAGAGACATTTATTTCTAGTTGGATAAAAAACGCTCCGATATCATCGGAGCGCGCTACTGCGGTTGCAAGCCCGCAAGACAGGCGGCGATAGTGCCAAAACCCTGCCGCACAAAATGTTCATGGGTTACCAGCAACGCCAAACGGTTACCATATTGCAAATGCCGCGCCAAGGCCGTAACCGGTTGGTCGGTGCCACACTTGAGCAGTTGGATTACCGTGCGGCCGGCCCTTAGATGTCCCAAAATTACTTCAGGCAAACCATCGCACACGACGACAGTTGCGACTTGCAGTGAAGGCGCCACCTCGCAACCCGCGTCACGAATTTGTTTTTCGAGAGCCGGCACAAAAAGGGTGGAGCGCAGATCAAGTGCAATGTTCAATGTCGGTATCCTCCATGAAAGGGGAAAGAGCGTAAATCAGTTACAATAGCCAAAAATAAGCATAGCAACCGTGCGCCACAATGCAATTGTGGAAAACAAAAAAACCTTGCGAATTTAATAGCCAGTTGACATTCCGCATTAATACTCCTACTTTGATTTCAGCACTTCACGGAGGATAGATCATGATTGTAGAAACGGGTGGACCGCCATTACCACGTCCGATAAAGCCATCAATCAATCCGCAACCAACATCGGCTTCAGAATCAACCTGCCCGCACTGCAAACAGCACATGCACACAATAGAAGTCCTGCCCCAAATGAAACTGCAACCAGACGGCAGTTACCATGCCGGTGCAGAGGACATTATATACGTCTGCGGTCTGTGCTATCACGGTCATGTACTGTGTAACGGCCAGCGTATCCCTATCGCCGATTCGGAATAGCTCAACAACTCAACCACAGCTCAACGCGCCCCCATGCGCGTTTTATATTTTTATTTTCTCTTGGACTTTGTTCATCTCCACGTAATGACGGATCACGGACATAAATTGCTCTCCGAATTGTAAAAGCTTTCGATTTCCGACACCGTTAATTTCCAAAAAAGCGCTCGAAGTTTGAGGTAAACGAGTTACCATCTCATGAAGTGATCTGTCTCCAAAAATAATGTATGGTGGTACTTTTAATCTGCGCGCTTCTTGTATCCTGATGCTTCTTAATTCATCAAATAATACCGGGTCATGAGCATTTTCCCCAGTAGTCCGCAAAGCTATTTTCGGTTTCGCAACTCCTATTTTGACTTTATGTATCTCCAGTGGAGTTTGTACGACGCATCCGTCGCAATTTCCACAACTGGCCTCTTTGTATCCTTCATTAAAATAACGAAGTAAAAATCGGCGGCGGCATCCGTGGAGATTCCCATACGAAAATACCTGATTCAGTTTCTCTTGCGCATTCTTCTGCTCCGCTTTATCCGGCATATTGCGTATAAAGAAGTCATGCTTAAATTTATCGGCATAGGAAAACAGCAAAACGCACCGCGCGGGCAATCCATCGCGGCCGGCGCGGCCGGTTTCTTGATAATATCCTTCGATTGATTTTGGCAAGCTATGATGAATCACCAACCGCACATCGGGG
>CAYHYQ010000048.1:0-5856 GCA_964360715.1 uncultured Candidatus Saccharibacteria bacterium | reverse complement strand
ACCACCACATATTAAAACACCCCGATTAATCGGGGTGTTTTAATATGTGGTGGTGTAATTATATCATTAGTCGAGTGCATACTAGTTTATAAATTTAAGGTATTGTTTAGTTATGGGTAATAAAAAAATGCTAGAAGAACTCAAAAAACAAGGTTTTTACAAGAATTGGCCTGTTAAGAATGTTAATCATATCAATTTTTTTATTTGTCCAGATTTAAATTTGGAAGATATCTATTTTAAATTGAGATCAGAGATTCTTAAAAGTAATGCTGATAAATTAGGAGTTAAAAAAATACCCGAAATTAACTTTTTCGTGTATCCCTCAAAAAAGTTTGGGCATGAAATCGGATTAGAACTAGGTTTTACCGATGTAAATAATAGAGAAATTCACAGTAGGGTTGAACAAACACCCGGACATGAGCTAACTCATGTTCTTATTGGTGAAATTTGTAACTTAAAAGATATCGGACATTTCTGGAGTGAGGGTATCTCAGTTTATCTTGATGGACATTCCGATGAAAGACGAAAAGAACTTTTCAAGTTACAAAATTATTCTATGGAAACTTTAAATACTCCTTGGGAAAAATGGCGGATTGAATTACCGATTAATCTCTATGAATTAGCTGGAAGTGTAGTTCAATTTATAGATAAAAAATATGGTATGCCGACAATTGTTACATTTTTTAAACTCTTAAAAGATATAGTATCAAATCAAAATGAAGTAGCTGGAAAAATCTTCGGTTACGATCTGATGAATCTACAAAAACAATGGCTCGAAACTTTAATCTAATCGTTCCGGCGTTCAACTCCCCACGCAAGACAATCAATTGTCTTGCTCCAAGCCACACGAGATCACTAAAATAGAACCCTCACGGGTTCTATTTTCGGATATGTGGTGGTGATAATACCAAATTTATCAGATAATTAACACTCTACTCCCTTACGACGGCCTTGCTGACAACCCTGAAAAGCATCTGAATTAGAACCGCCGATGTTATAATTCATGGTCAAGAGCATATACAGCGTGAGGATGTTAACGATAACCGTGATTATACCGATTGTTGATGTTGTACGTGGTGATAATGCCATGGAGATATTTGATTAAAACTTTAGTTTAGTATGCATTGGTCTTGCCGCCCAGCCAGCCACCGCCGGTACTGTTTGATTTCTGCGAGCGAATGACCGCTGCATCCGAGTTCGACCCGCTGACATTATATTTCATCGAAAAAACCAAATAAAAACTCATAAGCGAGAGCACCAATGTGATAATACTGCCGACCGAAGCTTTAAAATTTTGTTGCGAAGATGCCATGCGCAAACCGATACGGTGAAGAGTTGTTCAACGTGTTAAACGAATCTTCAGGACGTAGCGTAATTAAGAGAACATACTGATGAATTCATTATAGATGAATCGCTAGAACGCGCCAATCAACATTATCAACACTGCGTCGTCAAGAATGCGCTACAATAGATACATGAAGATAAAGCAGTTCATGACAAAAAATGTAACGACAATCGCGGCCGACGCCAGCATCGTCGAAGCGGCACAGGTAATGTTTGAAAAAAACTTCGACGGCTTGCCGGTTGTCTCAAACAAAGGCGTCTTAATCGGTATTATTACGCAAACAGATCTCATAACCAAGGGTGCTAACATTCATTTGCCCACATTTTTGAAACTAATGAAAGAGTTTCCCTTGTATAAAAAAGATGCTTCGCTCATTAAGCCGGAATTGGCAAAAGTACTCTCAATGACCGTGAAAGATATCATGAACAAGGAGCCAATTACCGTAAAACCGGAACAGTCCGTTGAAGATGCGGCCAAGATTTTTAGTCAGCACCATCAAGTTAATCCCCTGCCGGTTATTGATAGCCATCATATTCTAATCGGTGTTATGAGTCGTTACGATATTATTCGCCTTTATACCGGTTCGATGGGTGCGGCTAAAACCATCAGCCACGAAAAATCAGTTGATAAAAAGGTAAGTGCTTTTGTAAAACAGTTCGGCAATCATTTTGTGGTCGTCTCGCGGTTCCGTACAAAGTTTTGGCTCATCGCGAGTATTCTATTCGTAATCGTCGGTTTTGCGATCGCATTCTTCCTTAATTTACGTTTCGACCCAAAGTATTAAGCTATTCTACTGGTAGCGTTGGCAGTAATCACAGACCGTGCTAGCATATGCTCAGCAGTTCACTCTTACTAATTTTACGCCCCGGAACGCTACTCCGTGACATCACGGTCCGGCGGTTGGGACGTACGTCTTATGGAAGACACAATGAATCAGCCACCGGTACCGCAAAATAGTCAGCCCATGCCTGCGTCTCAACCAACGCCGCCACCTGTTCAGCCGATGCCCGAAGCCAATACCGGTTCAGGAACAAACACGAATGATGATGTGGCCAAGAACAAAGGCATGGCTATTGCCGCCTGTTTTATTTTCTTTCTACCCTTGCTGACCGATGCGAAACACTCTAAATTTGCCATGTTTTGGGCGAACCAAAGTTTATTGCGCTTGTTCGTACACATTGCCGCTATGGTTGTTATGATCATTCCGGTACTTGGTTGGATTGTGGGGTTTGTTCTGCATATCTTTGGCCTAGTATTATTTATTCTAAGCATTGTGCATGCCGCTAACGGCGAGATGAAACCATTACCAATTATCGGCACTATGGCCGAGATTCTCAAAGTTTCGTAGGAAAGCTACATAAAAAATATCCTCCGATACTATCGGAGGATATTTTTTATTATTCACTGGCCGCGCCGGTGATATTTTTCATGCACTTCCCGCAAACGCTTATCGGTTACATGGGTGTAAATCTGGGTCGTTGTGACTGAGCTATGGCCCAGAAGCGATTGCACCGAGCGGATATCGGCGCCGTTGCGCAATAAATCTGTGGCAAAACTGTGACGCAACGTATGCGGCGATACCTTTTTGCCGATAATCCCCGCTTGTACGGCATACTTGCGAATAATGCGTTGAATTGTACGTGGTGTCAGGCGTAAATCATCGTCTTTTGGCGTCATGTCATCGCGTGGCACACGCACGAATAATGCTTCATCGGCATCTTTACGCCGCGCATTATAGGCCTTAATAACAGCCAGAGCGTTTGGTGAAAGAAAAACAAGTCGTATTTTATTACCCTTCCCGCGCACCGAAAATTCACCACTCCCGCCGATGTCGTCGCGATTTAAAGAACATAGTTCTGAAACGCGCACGCCGGTTGAAAACAGCGTTTCCAAAATAGCCCTGTCGCGCAAACCGGCTAACGAATCGGTCTTGGGCATCTTTAAAAACCGTTCAAGCTCAACATCATCAAGAAATGTAACTTCACGTTCTTCCTGTCGCGCCAGTTCAATGCGTTCGGCCGGCACGGTGCGTATTTGTCGCCGCGCCAAATATTTTAAAAAGGCCCGCAAAGCAATGGTATGATAGTTCTGGGTTACTTTTTTCAATGGCAAACCATGTTCGTCAACGAAACGATTCAGATGTATCCGAAACTTACGGATTACATCTTCATTGATACCGCTCACCGTCGTGATACCCGAAAACACAATAAACCGCGACAGATAATGATCGTAATTTTGGATTGTGCGCGGCGAACGGTTACGTTCGATTTCAAGATATTCAAGGAATTCGGACTTGAGTTTCTGGATCTCTGCCATAAGGTTAAGTATACCACTTCATTGACTAAGCCGATTACCGTTGCAAAAGCCCCCGTTGCGCAAACTAAAAAAGCATGCTACGCTGGCTATTATGTTACAGCCGAAAGCCAAAACTAAGATTGTCAGCAAGCACGCGCTCCACGAGCGTGATACTGGCTCGGCCGAGATTCAGATCGCTCTTTTCAGCGAACAAATTGAAGAATTAGTTTCGCATCTTAAAACGCATAAAAAAGATAATAGTTCGCGTGTCGGTCTTCTTAAAATGGTTGCTAAACGCAAGCGTTTACTTGATTATTTGAAACAGCGTTATCCGATCCGACATGTAAAATTAATTAAAGAACTCAATCTAAAAAAGTAGCGTGTCAGCCCTCGTCGCAAAAAAACAGAATACTGCTCAAGAACCAGCGCATTCACATGTGCCCTTTCAACGTGTCGGTGTTTTTGTTGACGCGCAGAATATGTATCATTCGGCTAAAAACTTGTATCACGCCAAAGTTAATTTTAAAAAAATCCTTGAAGCGGCCGTGGGCGGACGTAAGTTAATCCGGGCCTTCGTTTATGTCATTAAAACCGAAAGTGGTGATGAGAATGCCTTCCTCGAAGCCCTTGAAAAAAGTGGTTATGAAATAAAAATTAAGGACTTGCAAATTTTTGCCGATGGTAGTAAAAAGGCCGATTGGGATGTAGGTATGGCCATTGATGCCGTTATTTTGGCCGATAAAATTGATGTCGCCGTACTGGTTACCGGTGATGGCGACTTTGTGCCGCTGTGTGAATACTTGCGTATTTCGGCGGGCCTTAAAGTCGAAGGTATGTCGTTCGGCCGCAGTACCTCGGCAAAACTAAAGGAAGCCGTTGATGTCTTCCGTGATCTCGAAGAAAATCCCAAAGAATTCCTAATGCGCTAACTGTATAGTATTTTTAAATTTATTATGTTATCGTAGCCAACAGTAATTTCTCAGCGTAAATAGCAGGCGGAGGAACTCGGGGGCATAAGGGGCATTCGCCAAAGCACTGGATATTCAAGTGTTTCGGCCAGTATCCCTGTCCCGATTTTATCGGGGTCTTACTCTCCTCTCTGCGCTCGGAATTTCGATTCGTATGGAACAACAGAAATTTTCACTTGAATTCGGCGGTCGCACGCTGGCCGTTGAATTTGGCCAACTCGCCCAACAGGCCAACGGTTCGTGCCGTGTGCAATACGGCAATACCGTGGTTTTGGCCACGGCCACAATGTCGGACAATATCAAGAATGTTGATTATTTTCCGCTTTCGGTTGATTACGAAGAGCGTTATTACGCCGCCGGTAAAATTAAGGGTTCAAAATGGATTAAACGCGAAGGCCGACCCTCGGAAGAAGCCATCTTAAGCGGCCGCTTAATTGATCGCACCCTGCGCCCGCGCTTTAACCACTCTGTGCGCAACGAAGTTCAAGTTGTAGCTTTGGTTTTATCATTCGACGACCAAAATGATCCCGATATGCCAGCATTATTCGGTGCTTCACTGGCACTCATGGGCTCTGATATTCCGTTTGACGGCCCGGTGGCCGGTGTGCGTATTGGCCGTGTTGAAGGAAAATTTGTCATAAATCCAACCTATGAGCAACGCCTTATTAGTGATCTTGATATCGTAATCGGCGGTACGGGCAGTCGCATTAATATGATTGAAGCCGGCGCCAATATCGTACCCGAAGCCGATATCGCCGCGGCGATCAGTTTCGGCTTTGCCGAATTAAAGAAATTGACGGCCTTCCAAGTTGAAATTGCCAAAAAATTAAATATTGCAAAAGTAGAGTTAACACTTGCCGCCGAAGATGCCGCCTTACGCGTGACTGTTTCAAAAATCGCCACACCTCTGCTTGAAAAAGTAATCTACACCACCGATAAACAGCAATTCGTGGCCGGCCTGGCTTCATCAAAGGAACAAGTTATGGCGACAATCAAAGAGCAGTATAAAGAAACAGATGACTTGGCCACGGTCTTGCATCGCACGGAACGCTATTTCGAAGATGACATTGACCGTATTGTCCACAAAAATATTATCGAATCCGGCCGGCGTCCTGATGGTCGTAAAACCGACGAACTGCGCAAACTTGTCGCTGATGTTGCTGTCTTACCCCAAGCTCACGCCACCGGTCTCTTTAACCCCCGCTCTACGCAAGCCCTATCGATTTTGACGCTGGGCGCACCCGGTAT
>CAYHYQ010000047.1:0-5875 GCA_964360715.1 uncultured Candidatus Saccharibacteria bacterium | reverse complement strand
AGAGCGCCTACCTTGGTTATACATATTTACGCCCCGGCAATTTAACCGGACTGATTGAACCCAGCGCGCTTGTTTCGGCCGCTAATACAGATCGCGGCACGGTTAAAGAAAATGAACTTACGGCTAACGATATGCTTATACAGGCCGCACGTTTAAAAGCCGAGGATATGGCTGAAAAAGGCTACTTCGCCCATATCAGCCCCGCGGGCTTAACACCGTGGCATTGGTTGTCTGTTGCCGGCTATGACTATCGCTATGCGGGCGAGAACCTGGCAGTTAATTTTACCGACTCAAACGATATACATCGCGCATGGATGAAATCGCCGGGTCATCGGGCCAATATTTTGAGCAAACGCTACGAAGACATCGGCATTGCCACAGCTCTGGGCCAATATCGTGGTCGCAAAGCGGTTTTTGTCGTTGAATTTTTCGGCAGCATAAAAAACCCAACAAAAAACACGTTAAACACGGCAACGAAAGTTTCCCCGACATCAACACCAACAACATCTATAACGCCATTGCCAACACCCCTAGCAACTTCGACGGCTACGCCGCTTGCGGTTACCGCGTCAGCAACAGCGACACCGGAAACAAGTTTCAGCCCGAGTCCGCTTGAACCCGCTTCAAAGAGTAGCGAACTGCAAGCGGCTATCGCCGGTGCGACTGATTTCAAAAACGACAGTACTCCGACATTATCGCTCACTGTATTTTACTTGCTTTGTATTGCCACTATCGGTACAGCGCTTTATTCACTAGCCCGGAGTAGAAAAACATTTATTCATAGTCATTTAATGGCCCACGGGCTTATTCTAATCGCCGTGGCCGTAGGATTCATGCTCTTGAACTACTGGTTGAATATCTCTCACGGCATCATACTCTAGTTGACGTTTATATAAAAAGTGATATCTTATACCTGCGCCTTAATTTCGAGGCGTACACCTAACCATGGGTGTTCTTCGTCAAATCAGAGTGCTTTGCCCGCCGACCTTTCGGTGGGCTTTTTTTACGCGAGAATACCGATTGATTGCACTGTATCGCAGAGCAACTTGGCCACACCGTCTTTGTCGCTTAATTTGCCTTCAACCACAAGCACAGCATTTTCATTAAACGCATCGGGATTTTTTTCAAAAACATTCGGAAACACGACAACCTCAATTTTTGAGGTTAGATCCTCAACCCATGAAAAGACCATTGGTCGGCCGGTTTTTGTAACTATTTTTTGACTTTTTATAATAATGCCGCCGATTTTTGCCTTGCCGCCATGGCGGTTTGAGACCTCTTTAATATGCTGAATGCCGATATGTTTACTCAAGGCATCTTCGAAATCTTTCAAAGGGTGATCGGAGATATAGAGACCGAGTAATTCTTTTTCCCATAACAAACGCGTCGCGCGCGTGGCCGGTGCGACTTCTTTTAGTTTCAAGGCCGGCAACTGTGGGCCGGCAAATGCCGAAAATAAACTGACTTGATTGCTAGTTGCCGCGGTACGGTGTTCTTTTGCGTATTCCAATAGTTGATCCATACTGGCCAACAGCGCCGCCCGTTCGCCGAAAGAATCCAAAGCGCCGGCTTTGACTAATGCTTCCAGTAATTTTTTATTCATGTCCTTACTGTGTACGCGGCCGACAAAATCCTCAATGTTCGCGAATTTGTCGTTGGCCGCGCGCTCGGCAATGATTTGCGTCACAACATTGATACCGGCGTTTTTGATGGCCGCCAAACCGAAACGTATTTTTGGGCGCGCCTGCGTAAGTGTTGTGGCCACAGCAAATGTCTCCCTGCTTTCATTGACATCAGGCGGTAAGATATCAATGTCCATTGTTTGGCACTCATCAATGAGAAACGCGACGCGTTCAATATCGTCAGAAGCGGAATTCAACAGCGCGGTCATGTATTCAACCGGAAAGTTAGCTTTCAAATATGCCGTCTGATAACCAATCATGGCGTAGCACGCCGCGTGTGACTTATTAAAGCCGTAACGCGCAAACGGTTCGATGAAATCCCACAGCTTAGCGGCAATTGTCGGTGTCACACCGTTGGCAATCGTACCGCTTACGAATTTATCGCGCTGTTCATCAAGTAATGATTTAATTTTTTTACCAACCGCCTTAATAAGCATATAGCCCTGGCCGAGCGAAAAGCCGGCGATGTTATTGGCAATCTCCATGAGCTGTTCCTGATAGACAATAATGCCGTAGGTGTTTTTCAAAATTGGCTCCAGCGTGGGCAATAAATAGGTGACTGCTTTGCGACCGTGTTTGCGTTCGATATATTCTTCAACCATGCCCGCATCAAGCGGACCCGGGCGATAGAGCGAAATCATGACGATAATATCTTCAAAGGTGCTGGGTTTGAGCGTTTTTAGATAACGCTTCATGCCTGATGATTCAAGTTGGAAAACACCAGTTGTCGTCGCCGCTTTGAATAGCTGGAATGTTTTTTTGTCGTCGAGTGGAATCGTATCAAGATTAATCTGTAAACCGTAGTTCTGTTTTATAAGCGTAAGTGTTTTATCTATAATCGTTAAGTTCGACAGACCGAGAAAATCCATTTTCAGCAGACCGAGCGCTTCAACCGCGTGCATTTCGTATTGCGTGATGATATCACCCTAGTGCGTGCCTTTCTGCAAGGGTAGATATTCAGTCAACGGCTTCGGTGCGATCACGATCGCGCACGCATGTGTCGAGCAGTGCCGCGCCACACCTTCAAGTTGCACGGCCGCTTCGATTATTTTTTTAGCATCAGGGTTTGTGGCTACCAACTGGCGTAATTCGGCAACTTCTTCAACAGCGGCGGCGAGCTCGCCCTTCTTACGGCCTTGATTCGGATTAAATGGCACGAGTTTGGCTACGCGATCACAAAGCTCATACGGAAAACCTAGCGCGCGGCCGGCATCACGCACACTGCCGCGCGCGGCCATAGTGCCGAAGGTTATGACCTGCGCGAAGTGATCAGTACCGTATTTTTGGCGTACATAGTTAAACACATCACCCCGGCGCGCGTCGTCGAAGTCAACGTCTATATCAGGCATACTTACGCGCTCGGGATTAAGAAAACGTTCGAACAACAAACCATATTTGATGGGATCAATGTTTGTGATGCGTAACAAGTAGGCGACAATACTGCCCGCGGCCGAACCGCGACCCGGTCCGGTAATAACCCCGTTTTGTTTCGCCCAATTTACATAATCCTGCACAATCAAGAAATATGAGGCAAAACCCATCTTTGTAATAACCCCGAGTTCATATTCGAGGCGCGTGCGCATGACTTCGGTAAAATCTGCCCCGTAACGTTGCGTTAAACCTTGCTCGCATAATTCACGCAGGTATGATTCTGCGGTCGCGCCATCTGGTAATGGATATTCCGGTAGTTGGTTTTTACCAAACTCAATGTTGACATTGCAACGATCGGCAATTTTTGCCGTATTCTCAAGCGCTTCCGCGAGACCTTGAAACTTGGCGGCCATGGCTTCGGGCGACAAGAGTGAAAAATCATCATGGCGTAGTGAGAGGCGGTCTTTATCATCAATCGTACTGCCAGTTTGCACAGCCAACAAAACATCATGCGCATGCGCGTCTTCCGATTTTAAATAATGCGAATCTTGGGTGGCCACCATGGGAATGCCTGTCTCGCGCGCCAATGCCACTAGCTTGGGCGTACAAATATTTTGTTCTTCAATATGCGGATGTTGCTGTAACTCTATGAAAAAATTGCCCTTACCAAAGATATCTTGATATTCAAGCGCGATGTCACGCGCGCGTTGGGGCGTGTTCGACATCAGTGCCCGTGAGACCTCGCCGCCCAAGCAGGCCGATAAAGCAATCAAGCCCTTCGCATGTTTACGCAAAAGTTCCTTATCTATACGCGGTTTATAGTAGAAACCCTCCAGATGCGCCTTTGTCACAAGTTTTACCAGATTACGATAACCCTCATCGGTTTCAGCCAGTACAACTAAATGATAGTAGTCGCGTTCACGGCCACCGCTGACTTTTTCGTGCATATTGGCCGTAACATACATTTCACAGCCAATGATGGGTTTGATGCCTTCTTTTTTTGCCTTTTGGTAAAACTCAATGACACCATACATCGAACCGTGGTCGGTAATGGCGCAGGCCGTCATGCCCAGCTCCTTCACGCGCGTCACAAGTTCATCAATGCGCGTTAAACCATCAAGTAGGGAATAGTGTGTGTGCGTATGGAGGTGAGCGAAACGCATTGCTCCATTGTATGCCGATACGCGAGCCGTCGCTAGACCTTGACGCTATCGGATTTTAAAACATTTTGTGGCCTAAAAACGTGTGTAAGGTTTATCTAAAAATCCCGTCTATATTACGTCATAGTTTTGACAGGTGTGTAAGGTTATGACAATTACTCGCGTCTGTATATGCATACGGGAGATTGAAAAATGACCCATACAACCAACCCGTATTCAAACCCAGAGGAAAAGGAGATTACAATGCGAACTGCTCTTCTCAACACCGTAATTCTTTCCCGCAACGCCGGTCGCCAGGGTTCAACGATTCAGCGCTACCTCAAGCAACTGCACCGAATCGACCTGACCCCGGAGCAGTTGCACCGTATGTTGCGCAGTGCTTGCTTCGAAGGCCTCGTGACGGTTGTTAATGGCCGTGTTGATGTGACGCCCAAGGGTGTCCATCTGATCCGGAGTTAGCCATGAATAAACAAACCACACATGTTCAAGGGGCCTTTCTCGGCCCCTTTTTCCCTTACAACAAGCAATCATGCTATACTGCCGGCATAACGATATTGTGTAATAATACGCATATTTCCACGTCATCATGAATGTAGATGAACACTCATTTGTCGGCGTATACGATGAATTCGCCCCGAAAATACTGAGGTATTGCCAGTTTCGGGTCTCATCAAAAGAAGATGCCGAAGACATCGCTTCACATGTGTTCATCCGGGCTTGGGATTACCTTGCCAACGGTAAAGCAGTCGAAAATATGCGTGCCTTTTTATACCAAATCGCGCATAACCTGGTTATAGACCACTACCGTAAAAACAAGGATGCGAAAGAAATTTCGCTCGACAATCCTGAGAACCCGATAGATATTCCCGCGGAAGCAACCTTTCCCGATGAAATGGATCATGAGCTTCTCATGAAACACGTCAAAGGTAAGATGACAGAGTTACCCGATAACTACCGTGAAGCGATCATTCTGCGCTACGTCAATGATCTTTCAATAAAAGAAGTGGCTCAAGCCATGGCTGTCACCGAAAATAATGCCTCGGTTATATTGCACCGCGCAACCGATAAACTAAAACAACTTGTCTAACATGCCCCGCAACATTTTTGAACAATTAGAAAATATAAAACAGCGTAATTTAACCGACGCTGAAATGACGTGGCTTGATAACGGCCGCCAAACTTTGCGCGCGCATATTCAAGCCAACCAACCGCGCCGCGCCATACCGGTTGCCAAGCCCGCGGGCATTGGTGGTTTGTGGCACACCTTACCCCTTTGGAAAATGGCGGCTAGTTTTGCGGCTCTAGTTTTAATTATCGGCAGTGGCACAAGTTATGCCGCGCGCGAATCAATTCCGGGCGACACACTCTATGGTTGGAAAATAAGCATCAATGAGCCGATTCGCGGCGCTTTGATGAGTGGTGGTAATGCCCGCGTTAATTATCAGGTTTCACTTGCCAACGAACGTTTACGCGAAGCGGCTGAATTAAGTATCCGCGAAAATATCGGTGTCACCGTACGTCAGAGCGCGACAACCGTGCTTGAGAGTCAGCTTAATCGCGCGGAATCTGAAATTACCAATCTTGAAGCTACAAATATAGAAGGCGCGCTGACGGCCACCGTAAAACTAAAAGCAGCGTTAACGGCACATCGCGAAGTGCTTA
>CAYHYQ010000046.1:0-5893 GCA_964360715.1 uncultured Candidatus Saccharibacteria bacterium | reverse complement strand
CAAAACGTTAGCGTTGTTTCATACTCATTGTCGTCTGATTCCGGTTCCGAAAGTTCAATACGAACAATCGGGCCGCGCGCCACGGTATTACCCCGGACGCACAACAGATCACGACCTTTCACATTCACGTCGAGAAGCGCTTGCCATTCCTGGGATAACGCCACGGCATTTCCTCCTTTCTTAGCTAATCTTCGCCAACGACCAATTCTTTCTTGATCGTTAGAAATTGATTCTCCGCCTTTTTTAAATGTTCTTTGGCCTCATTAACCAGTTCCATGCCGCGTTTAAAACGCTTTAAGGCCTCATCAATATCAACATTCTCGCCCTGAAACCAGCGATCAATTTGCTCGAGTTCTTCGAATGCGGCTTTAAAGTTAAACAAATCGGTTTTTACTTTGGCCATTGGTATGGGCCTAGCGTAGCACAATGGTACAAAAAAACCACGGTTGAACCGTGGTCTCTGCTTTGCGCATACATTTACTTTATGCGCGTGGCGCACGTCGAGCCATGAGCGCGTCATAGGCCTCGGTGATCTGCGTGAACTTTACAGGATTACCGCCCTGTGGATTCTTGTCCGGATGCAACTGCCGTGCCAGCCGCCGATAGGCATCTTTTACTTCTTTCGGCGAGGCACCCGGCGTCAAACCCAGCGTTCGATAATACTGCTCTTTCGGCGTCAACATTGGCCGCGCTGTTTCACCAAACGCCCGATCTAACAGAAAAGAGAGTTTTAACAGATTAACTTCTAATTCCAGCGAATTGAGCATAGCGCCGAGGCCGCTATAAGAGCCGCGGTTGAATAAATCAGCGGCTTCATTATAGCAAGCAACAATCCTACTGCGCTCACTTGCGATACTCCTGTTTTTGATGTTTGAACACCTATTCAATACATCTTTGAGTATCTTAAGCCGAAACGCCATCCGTCTACGCTGTAGACGACGTATTATCCTCTCAAAAAACTTTGCGACAAAAAGACCCGCGAAAAAAGTTATGATGCAACCTAGAGCGCCTAGTACATCATTGGTAAAGAGCATAGCAACCCCCTCCAAAAGACATAATACTACTTATTAGTATATTTGTCAATTTTATCAATACTTGCCCGCGCGCTACCCATGGCAAAACGAAGGTTTACATGTTGACCAACTGCAATACGTTTGCTGTCTTTTATGGCGGCACCGGCGGTATCGGTAACAATGCTATATCCTTGGCGTAGTTTTAATTCAGGGTTGGCATGCACCAAGGCCGTTGTATAGCCATGCAAACGTGATTGTGTAAGTTTTAGCGTACCGGCCGTTACTGCGGCCAAACTCTGCATGTGTAACGCTATATCATGGTGCATCGTTTCGAAACGCGAATGTAAATCAGAAGTAAGATGCTCGGCAATACGATTAGCGCTTTCGCGCCAGTCGCTGATAATACCGCCCATGCCCCGCGCTAGCGTGGCCGTATAGTTTTCGAGCTGGAGCCCACCGTCAAGCCAATCCTGGCTGATAATCTTTGCGGCATGTGTTGGTGTTGAAGCGCGTACATCGGCTACGTAATCGGCAATTGTCACATCGCGTTCGTGACCGATGGCCGAGATAACCGGAATTCGCGAAGCGAAAATCGCCCGCGCTACTTCTTCATTATTGAACGACTGCAAGCTCTCCATACTGCCGCCACCACGGGTTATAACAATGACATCAATATCAGTTCGATGTGTATTGAACCAGCTGATGGCGCGGCACACTTCACGCACCGCATTGGCGCCTTCCATACGAGAGTCAACAAGTTCAATATGCAAACCGCACGGCGCCAAATGGGTTATAAAATCGGTTTGCGCTTCACGGCCTTCGGCAGTGATTAGACCAATGCGTTTAATAAAGCGCGGTAATTGTTTTTTGTGTTCGGCTGAGAACAGGCCTTCGGCTTCAAGTTTTTTAACCAATAGCTCGAATTGTTTTTTCAAATCGCCCTCACCGGTCAGTTGCACTTGGAATGCTTTGAAACTAAAGCCGCCGGTGCGTTTCCATACTTCCGGATGGCCATTTACTTTCACGGCCATGCCTTCGGCCAACACTATAGCATTAGCATCAAGTACCGAATTAAAGGCCATGCATTGCAACGCGGCTTCATCTTCGGGGTCGTGAATCGTAAAATAAGTCACCGCGCCGCGACGATTGATGCGGCCGGCGATTTCTCCGGCTACCGTCACGCGATAGCGTTTCAAATTTGAATTTAGAGTATCTAAAAATTGTGAAACCTTTAAAGTAATTTCCACGCCATACAATGGCAAACGCCGTGTTGGCGTTTCATCGGGATCGGGAATATATGAAAAATCGTCATTCATAACTCCCAGTGTAACACAAAGAAAAAACCCATCCGTTGTGGATGGGTTACCGCTCTCAGCGATTGATTTGTTTAGTTCCAATGGCTCGCTCCTGAAGTTTGGTTTACTTTAGGAGTATGGCTCGCTTGTACCAGAGGGTTGACTATACATCAAGGGCTCGCTCCGAGAACACATGATTTACTCTACGAGTATGGCTCGCTACACTTTCACGATTTATTCGAGACCAAAAACTCGCTCCTACCACTTGATTTGTTCAACCACCAGGGCTCGCTGCACTCTCACGGTTTATTCGAGACCTAAAGCTCGCTTAGCCTTCTTGATTTATTCAGCGACCAGGGCTCGCTCATTAATGAGGTTTTATTAACCTCGAATGGCTCGCTCGAAATTGATGGTTTATTCGACTTTTAGAGCTCGCTCGTGAAGGTTGGTTTATTTCTACGATGCGGCTCGCTCGTTGTAGATGGTTTGTTTGAGGGTGAAAGCTCGCTCGTGCTGTCGGTTTGTTTAGCCAGTACGACTCGCTCTTGTTCGTTGGTTTTCTCACCGTACATTGCTCGCTGGACTCCCATGATTGATTAGCGTTCTGTTAGCTCGCTCTTTGACGATGGTTTACTCGGGTTGCAAAGCTCGCTCCCACTAAATGGTTGATTTTAACGTAAGGGCTCGCTTCATGTGCTTGGGTTACTCTCAGTTTGTGACTACACTAGGCCACGGCCGGAACCAGTGGCTTATCTACCATCTGCTCCGGGCGAATGAGTGTTGCGTGATCCGCACCCATTTTTTCAATCGGATACGGCGCGCGCGTGGGCAATTTCAATGCTTCGCGCCATACCAGCCAGAGATGACACAAGAACAACTTCACGGCACGGCGGCGGCACTGGGCATCGAGATGCCCCTTGAAAATTGTGCCTTCCGGCTCCTGCTTGTTTTCCAGCTTTACATTGCATGTCGGACACAACCGCGCGGCCTTAGTAACTACCGCCTTGCGGCAGGTTGCACACCAACGGCCAGTCGGCGTGGCAATGATCTGCACACCGGCTGCGGTAAGCCGTGCTTGCTTGGCCGCTTTGTATTGGCGGTAAAAATCGGTATAACGGTTCTTCTTGAAGATGATACCGTACTCACGCAAACGGAATACGATCATCTTGAGCCGCTTGTTGTAACCCAGCAATTTGCCCATCTCGGCCTTCTGCCCGGGCACAAGACCGGCGTACTTCATGAGTTTGCTGGGCGTCATCAAGCGTTCGATGCCCTCGACCCACACCCACATATTACTATCGGTACCCTTGACCGGTGCGCGTGCCACAAAGCTAGGAACCATTGGATCACCGACCGGATACCAGCGACCAAACAGCTCAATCTCACCCAGCAACTTGGCCATGACCAAGGCCGGAATACCGGTAATACGCGACCACCAGGCATACGTAGGATGTGCAACTACCAACTTTGCCAGGCGCGACTTGGCCCACTCCTCAACACTTAAAATACGCTTGATCAGTTCTTGCGTATCGGGGTCAGTACGGCCATCGTTGCTCAAATGCGCACTGCGCACTTTAAGCGAAACCCGATGCTTCTCGATAGCCATGACGGCATCAGCCATGACCGCCATCGAACTGGTCGGCTTGGGTGGCCAGGGATTTTCATCCTCACTTGGCTCATCATCCTCGCCTTCGGTTTTAAGCGATCTTGCAAATTGCTTGAGAAAATTGGCATCAAAATCATCAGTCGCCGGCGCCGATGCCTCGATCTTGGGCTTGCGTCGCTTGCTAATTGCCATTGGGATTCTCCTTTTTATTGTAAACGTGCGGCCGAACTAATTTCGGCATCTAAAGCAATGTATCAGCTATTTTACATGGTGTCAATTATAAGTCGCGGTAGTATTTGACTAATATATATACGTATGCTATACTATTTTGGCTATAATACGAAGGAAAAAAGGACGTTAAAAACAGACAAAAACGGAAGATAAACTTCCGAGAAAGGAACCAGCATCCAATGCTCTCTGAGCATGTTGTAAAAGATCACCGCTACCGTCACGGTGGCGGACTGAAGAGTAGGCGTACCGCGCTGGTGGTACGCGACCCTGATGCCGAAGCGATTGAGAACCTGCCCTCGCGCATGGCCTCGGGCCGCGGCCGACAGTTCAGCCGCTGGGACAACGCACCGGCCTTACGCCTGACAGGAATTGAGCGTTTTCTCAAAGCCAATGTCGGCCGCCCCTGGGCACAGGTCTATTCGGATTTGCGCCATCGCCTCAACGGCAGTTGGCACAATGTCAGTTGGAAGGTCGCGAGCGCAGTCGAGACACACTGCGTCGTCAACGATGATGGCACAGTCATCGGGCGTGGTAAGTACGGCTGGCATCGTCCGGTCGAAGGTGTTTATGTGTGCCCCGAAACCGGCATCCTGCGCAAGCCGGAACCGAAAATGGGAAGGGTTCAGTCGTCCGATCTCAAAGATGAACTGCGGTGCCTCACCGAGGCGCTCACGGTCATCGAGATCAAGACCGATGAGTACTATGAGCGGCACGGAGCCGACTGGTACCACGTCACCGTCGAGCACTTCGCTAATAATGTGATCATGTACATCCGCGCGCTCAAGGATAATCCCTTGGTGAGCAAGGGGCCATACTACCCGCCGATGTATAAGCGCCGGGTGAAGCTCTGCAACAAGCGCGAACTGCGCGACGTTCGTGCTAAGCTCACGCAGACCAAGCGTGAACTGGCACAGGTCTGCGCCAAGCTCGGCCGGCCAATGCCGGCACCCATCAATCTGCCGGCCGCCGAAAGCGACATTTCCACGGTGATGCCAGGTAAATGGCAAAACCGGCCTGTGGGTAGTGTCAACTTCGACGACCACCGCGTCACCGGCGTCAAAATCGCCGGTTGACTCCCCTATCTCTCCTCCTCCTTCTTCTTCTTCCAACCTCTTCTGTCGCTCCAATTCACCGGAGCGACTTTTTTTATGCATTTATTTTTAAAAATATGAATCTCTCGCTAAATTAAATAAAAGAGGGCTTTGATAAGCCCTCGCATACGTTTTGATTTTTCACATTGTGATTCTAATCCTGAATCTTTTACACCTTCTGCGTGTTCCATGTACCCTCCTTCGTAAGAAACTTGATGGTAGCGACACGGTGCTTGATGATGCGATGCTGACACCGCTCTGCGCATGGCGCGGCATGCACGATATTGCCACTCTTGCTGTGCCGACCGGCCACATAGATAGTGGCGCCAGCCAAACGCTGGCGATTCGCACGGCGCAGAGCTGACTCCTCGGCATGCTCGCCCTTACCATGATTGTTGGCGCTATTCCAACCCCAGCTCACGATACCGTACTTGTCAACCACAACCGCGGCCATCTGCACGCCGCAGTGCGAACGACCAATCAATGAAAATATAATCTCCTCAATCGGACGCTTTGTATTCACGCTCTACCTCCTTTCCAATCAATACTATTATAAACTATAACTTTAAAAAAAGCAAATATACCTTAATTTGTCGCCCGACCCATAACTTGGAAAATACCGTTCATGCGTAAGCCGCCGCCAGCATCAGTATAAAC
>CAYHYQ010000045.1:0-5941 GCA_964360715.1 uncultured Candidatus Saccharibacteria bacterium | reverse complement strand
ATACGTTTCAAACTGACAACCCATTTTGAAATCGAATATCTCAACGGCGCGTGATAAACCGATATTACCCGCTTGAATAAGATCGAGTAGGGTTAGGTTCGCCGAGCGCGTGGCATATTTTTTAGCAATGGAAACAACAAGACGCAGGTTCGATACCATGAGTGTCTGCTTAGCGGATTCATCGGCTTTTTCAATACGCTTGGCCAAGTTGGTCTCTTCCTCGGCGCTCAATAACGGATACTTGCCGATTTCACGCAAATACATTTGCACCGAATCAGGACCGGCATCGAGCTGTTCTTGTTCCAATTTTTTCTTTTCTTCGTGCTCCTTACCCATGCCCTCGGCAAAAACCTTGCCCGTATCAACAACATTTAAACTGGCCGCTTCGAGTTTTTCATACAAACGTTCGATGCCCGAAATATCTTGTTCAATGTGCGGAAAGACATGTAAAATCTCCGACTCGGTAATGAAGCCGCGATGACGGCCTTTCTCGATTAAACGATCAATGGCGGCATCAGTAATAACGGTGCGCGGTTCACGCATCGGCCGAACCGCTTGTTTCGTCCGCGCTGAAACTGATTTTTTTGCTGGCTGAGCGGATACCTTTTTCCGAACGGTTTTTATTTTTGCGGTTCGTTTTGCCGGGCGCGCAGAACGTGCCTTTTGCTTCTTATTTTTTTTCATAAAATTCGTATGAGAAACTAATCAACGAGTTCGCGTGAGAGGACTGAAAATCGTGTAACTAAATCCTTTAGTGATGCACTGTCATGATGCTGTTCGGCAAGCCGAATATCGAGTTGCAATGCATCGAGTGCGCGCATAATACCACGGCGCTTGATATGGCCGAGAATTTTTTTAAATTCAAGCGTTAATTGCGGCGCGGTCGCGTCAAGCCAAAACTCTTGGCATTTCAAATACGCCACGTTGATATTCATGGCGATAGAAGCATGCGCCGAATCGGCAACAAGTTTATCCACATATGCTGAAGGTGATTCAACTTGCGCGCTATGCGTTGCAAAGGCCGGTAAAAGAGCAGTAAATGGCTGCGACAGGTAAGACCGGATGGTATCCGGAATCTCATGTATCAAAGACGGTTGTGCGAGAATGAGTGACAACAGGTCTTCCTCGGCGGTCGGGAGCGCGGATATCACCGCGGCACGGGGCGCCGTATCCTGTTCATCGGAGAGGCTCGGAGGCCTCGGCAGCTTAATTACTGCAAGCTCATTTTCAATAATAGATTCTTTAAGTTTTAACGTCAAGGCCAATTCGGCAATCCAGTGTGCTTGTTCAATTTTATTAGATATTGCCGCAACAAATGGCAGAAGTCGTTTAGTAAACATTTTTTTACCAAAGCCGCTATTAATATCGGCTTGCGCGAGTGCGGTTTTAAAATAATGCTCCATGAATGGGATCGGCTGAGCCGCAACATCGGCCCAACCCGCGCCGTGAATTTTTACATAATCAGCGGCATCTTTTAGTCCTTCCGGCATGGCAATTATATTCACGGTCATACCCCGCGCCAGCGCCAGCAGTACACCGCGTTCCATAGCGGCGACACCGGCCGCATCGGCATCAAAACACAGATCAATGGTATCGGCATAACGCTTCAGCAAAATCAGTTGCGGATCAGTCAGGGCGGTACCTGATGCCGCCACCGTATGCGTTACCCCGGCCTGATGCGACATAATCACATCCATATTGCCTTCAACGAGCAGTGCCCGGCCTTTTTGGCGTATTGGAAACTTAGCAACATCCAAACCATAGAGTACGCGGCTTTTATCATAGAGCGTGGACTGCGGTGTATTCACATATTTGGCGGCGGTTTCCGAACCGGAACCCGTGCGCGAGGCCCCCTCTTCGAAGACACGACCCGTAAAACCGATAACTTGACCGTTAGTATCGCGAATCGAAAACATAATACGCGAACGAAAACGATCATATTGCCCGCCTGTCTCTTTTATGATCGCCAGACCGGCCGCGGCGATTTTATCAGCGGCATAACGGCGGCCCAGAAAATCGCTGAGTGACTGCCATTGGTCTGGTGCAAAACCGAGTCGGAAAGTATGAATTGACTCATCGGTTAGGCCACGTTCGCGCAAATAGACCACCGCGCGCTTGCCGGCATCAGAGGCCTGCAGTTGTTTTTCAAAAAAACGCGCCGCCAATTCGGCAATCTCGAGAAGCTCTCCCCGGCCTTCCGGTACGCGACCGCGTTCAAATGTAAGCTCGACGCCGGCACGGTTAGCTAGTATACGCAGGGCTTCGGTAAACTCGACACCCTCGATACGCTCGACGAAAGTAAACATATCGCCACCCAAGTTACAGCCGAAGCAATGCCAAATTTGGCGTTCGGGCGACACGAAAAATGAACCTGATTTTTCATTGTGAAATGGACAACGGGCTTTGAAGTTAATTCCGGCCTTTTGCAGTTTTATATAACCCCCGATGAGATCTATGATATCAAGCCGGTCTTTAATTTTTGAAACATTGTCTTCCATAATAATAACGATGTGACCCCAGTATAGGCCAGTTGGCATGAAAAAGAAAAGCCGCCCCATTGGCGGCTAACATAGGAGCGGTGAGATAATTTCCATCGGAGCCAGAGCTTGGCGACGCGCTAAATCTTCATATTGTCTGGTTGCTTCCGGCGTCAACGGTTTTATAATTTCTTGTACCACGGCCGCTTCCCAACCGCTAATCGGCACCGGATGTTGTACAAGACCGTCAGCCAAGGTCCATGTGACAAAATAATCCGCGTAGGGGCAACGCAAAACATAACAGCGGTGATGCTCGACAATATCAAGATGTAAACGGTCACGATCTGTGTTCACACCGATGCGGCGATCATTAAGCGTGTGACGTTGTTGTATTAAATCATCAAGTTCACGCTGAGCCACTTCAGGCGTTGGCCAACGCTGATCTTTACCGTCGAACCGAATCTGATATATAGCTCGTATCAGCGCCGCTTCATCGGCCTCAATACGATTTAAACGTTCAGCTATAGCGGCCAACGCGGCAAACATTTGTGGTGAAACCCATTCCTTAGCCGCTTCACGCACCGCATGCTCAGCCAAGGTACGACTTTCATGCATCGGCTCGGGTATGAAGTCGCACCATTTATACATGTAGAAAGACATATTTATCCCCTTCCCAACGAAAAAGATACCTGATTGGTACCGTTTCGTCAAAACACAAATAACTACGAGTGATTATTTTTTACCGTCTATAATTTGTAAAGCAATGTTGGCCGGCACTTCTTCGTAATGTGAGAATTCCATCGTGAACACGCCACGGCCTTGTGTCAGCGAACGAATCGTAGTGGCATAGCCGAACATTTCCGATAACGGTACTTTCGATTTAATAACCTTGAGGTTCAAGATCGCGCGATCTTGCATCTCCTCAATATGCCCGCGGCGCGAGCTGATATCGCCGGTCGCTTCACCGAGATAGTTATCGGGTACGATGATTTCAACTTTCATGATCGGTTCCAAAATAATCGGTTTAGCTCGTTTGACCGCTTCGCTAAACGCCATGGCGCCGGCGATTTTGAAAGCAATTTCAGATGAGTCAACTTCATGGTATGAACCGTCATACACTACCGCGCGGATATCTACCATGTTAAAACCGGCGATAACACCCTTATCCACGGCCTCGCGGACACCCTTTTCAATAGCCGGAATAAATTCCTGCGGGATAGAACCGCCCTTGATTTCATTTTCAAATTCAAAACCACTGCCGCGCGCGCGCGGTTCAACGCGCATATTCACATGGCCGTACTGACCACGCCCGCCGGTTTGTTTAACATATTTGCCTTCGGCTTGGGCCGTTTCTTTGATCGTTTCACGATAGGCAACCTGTGGTCGGCCGACATTGGCTTCAACGCCGAACTCACGTTTCATACGATCAACGATAATTTCAAGGTGTAATTCACCCATGCCCGAGATAATGGTTTCGCCAGTTTCTTCATCGCCGCGAATGCGAAATGTTGGGTCTTCATCGGCCAAGCGACGCAATGACAGACCAAGTTTTTCCTGATCAGCTTTCGTTTTCGGTTCGATACGCAAAGAAATAACCGGCTCAGGCACATCAATACCTTCAAGTATCAATGGTGTATCGGGATCACATAAAGTATCACCGGTCTTGGTATCTTTCATACCGACAGTCGCCGCGATGTTACCCGCATAAATATCTTTTACCTCTTCACGTTCGTTGGCATGCATGCGTAAAATACGACTGATGCGTTCTTGATTGCCGGTACGCGTATTGAGCACATAAGAACCCGATGACAGTTTGCCCGAGTAAACACGAAAAAATGTGAGCGAACCGACGTAGGGGTCGGTCGCGGTTTTAAAAGCCAACGCTGAAAATGGCGCATTTTCTTCGGAGTGTATCTCTTTCTGTTCGCCGGTTTTCTGATCAATGCCTTTGATAGCCGGAATATCTGTCGGCGCCGGCAAGTAATAAGCTACGGCATCAAGCACGAGCTGGACGCCTTTATTTTTCAACGCCGAGCCGGCAAATACCGGGTAAATTTTACCGGCGATAACGGCTTTACGGGTAATCGCGCGCAAACGTTCAAGCGATATCTCTTTACCTTCAAGATACTCAGCCATGGCGAGATCATCATGTTCGACAATTTTTTCAATCAAAGTGGCCCGATCTTTTTCAACATCGGCTTTCATTGCCGCCGGAATATCTTTTGACTTGGTGACTATTTCGCCCTTATCCCCCGAGAACGTAATGTATTCAAGCGTTAATAAATCAACAATGCCCTTAAATTGATCTTCGTGTCCATTGGGAAGTTGAAATTTAACCGCACTCGGATTTAAACGCTCAAGAATTGATTGGTACGAGCGCTCAAAACTGGCGCCGAGACGATCGAGCTTGTTGATAAAACACAGGCGCGGCACATTGTAATCATCGGCATAGCGCCAATTCGTTTCCGATTGCGGTTCCACACCGGCCACGCCGTCAAACACAACGACAGCGCCGTCGAGCACGCGCAAAGAGCGCTTCACCTCGATAGTGAAATCAATATGCCCCGGCGTATCAATGATGTTAATCTTTATTTTTTCCTCCGGACTCTTGGCATCGGTTGGCGTCCAATACGCGGTGGTTGCGGCGGCGGTAATGGTAATGCCACGCTCGCGCTCTTGTTCCATCCAGTCCATGACCGTATCACCTTCGTGTACCTCACCGATTTTATGACTGATACCGGTATAAAACAGTATGCGCTCTGAGGTGGTAGTTTTACCGGCATCTATATGCGCGATAACGCCGATGTTGCGGATTTTCTTAATATCGTAGTCTGCCATTGAAATAAATATTTAATGTAACGCTGAAAGCGACGGTATGTATGATACCGCACACATCAACTTTTGATTTACCATGCGAAATGCGCAAATGCTTTGTTGGCCTCGGCCATCTTGTGACTATCGGCTTTCTTTTTCACGGCCGCGCCGGTATTATTAAACGCGTCTATAAATTCGGTCGCCAGACGATCAGCCATGGGCATGCCTTTCTTGCCACGCGCGCCTTCAATCAACCAACGGATTGCCATAACCATTTTACGGTCGCCTTTGACTTCATAGGGTACTTGGTAGTTAGCGCCGCCGATGCGACGTGACTTAAGTTCAAGTTGAGGTCCGGCGTTCTCAAATACTTGTGTCAACGCTTCTAGCGCCGGTTTACCGGTTTTCTTTTCGAGTTTTTCTAAAGCGCCATACACGATTTTCTGTGAGAGTGTCTTTTTGCCATCATACATTATTTTGTTGATTAATTTTGAAATCAACAGAGAGCCATAACGGCCATCGGGTTGGGTTCTTTTTTTGTGTATAACTTTACGTCGCATAGTTTATTTGGGGCGCTTAACACAGTATTTACTGCGACTGCGACGACGATACCTACGACAGTTGAGACTTGGAATCCAACGCCTATCGCC